>DJPC01000018.1:35501-35823 GCA_002439665.1 Dialister sp. UBA6422 | reverse complement strand
GATATGATATTTTTACACGTTTTGCTAAAGTATTTTTTGTTTCATTATGCAAAGGAGATATTATGAAAACCATACATGTAGGCAATCTGACCATTGATGGTAGCAAATTATTTTTAATTGCTGGGCCTTGTGTCATTGAAGGTTATGATCGGACATTAATGATTGGTCGGGAAATCAAAAAAATCTGCGAGAGATTGGGTGTGCAGTATATTTTTAAAGCTTCCTATGATAAAGCCAATCGTTCTTCTTATCATTCTTTCCGTGGACCTGGATTAGAAAAAGGATTGGAAATTTTAGCTGATATCAAAAAAGAATTGCAAGT
>DJPC01000018.1:35217-35483 GCA_002439665.1 Dialister sp. UBA6422 | reverse complement strand
CCTGTCCTTTCTGATGTACACGATGTAACACAGCTGGCTCCAGCTTCCCAAGTATTGGATATGCTACAAATTCCAGCATTCCTTTGCCGTCAAACCGACCTCGTATATGGTGCGGCTAAAACTGGTAAACCAGTGAATGTCAAAAAGGGACAGTTTATGGCGCCAGAAGATATGAAAAATGTGATTGGTAAAATGGAAGAAGCTGGGAATCCTAATCTGGCTGTTACAGAACGTGGTGCCTCTTTTGGATATCATAATCTGGTAGT
>DJPC01000018.1:21518-35208 GCA_002439665.1 Dialister sp. UBA6422 | reverse complement strand
GATATGCGTTCTTTCCCGATTATGCGTCAATTTGGTTATCCCGTCATTTTTGATGCTACCCATAGTGTACAGCTTCCTGGTGGTATGGGAAGTACCACTGGTGGACAGAGAGAATTCATTCCTTATCTGGCTAGAGCAGCTGCTGCATCTGGTGTGGATGGATTTTTTATGGAAGTACATGACAATCCACCGGAAGGACTTTCTGATTCTACTAATATGCTGTATCTATCTTCTTTGGAAGGCCTCTTGAAAGATCTTATTGCAATTAATGAAATTGTAAAAAAAGATAAGGCAGAAGGTTTACAAAAACAGTAATACAGTAGAGGAAAGCGGTCATGCTGTTCTCATCTCCCCTGGTCTATAATCTCTAGCTACTAGTCCATAAGTATTGTATAATAAAGTGTAATCTTTATTTTATGTGTACATTTTGTGTAGGAGGCTTCATGTCAGTCATCGATACAGCTTCGCGGGTACTTCGTGATGAAGCAGCGGCGGTACTTTCTTTGGTAGATCATTTAGACGGTGAATTTGAAAAGGCAGTTTGCCTCATCGAGCATGCTAAAGGGCGTGTGGTATTGACAGGCATGGGGAAATCTGGACACATTGCGCGTAAGATAGCTGCTACGATGGCCAGTACAGGTACTCCTGCTTTTTTCCTTCATCCAGCAGAAGGCATTCATGGAGATTTAGGCATGGTCACTGCAGATGATGTAGTGATTGCCTATTCCAATAGCGGCGAAACAGCAGAAATCTTAAATATTTTACCATCCCTTAAACGTATCGGGGCTAAACTCATTGCAGTTGTTGGAAATACTCACTCTACACTGGCTAAGAATGCAGATGCAGTGCTCAATGCCAGTGTAAAAAAAGAAGCGGATAGCTTAGGGTTAGCACCTACCAGTTCTACTACAGCTGCTTTAGCTTTAGGGGATGCACTGGCTGTATCTCTTATGGAAAGGCATCATTTTACGGCAGATAATTTTGCCGTGTTCCATCCAGGAGGTTCGTTAGGGAAAAAGCTTCTTCTCACTGTGGAACAAGTGATGCATAAAGGGGAAGATAATCCGGTCATTGCAGAAACGTCTACGGTAAAAGATGCGCTTTTCGTTATGACAGATAAAGGGCTCGGTGCTGTTTCTGTGGTGGATGAAAAGGGACATCTAAAAGGACTTATGACCGATGGAGATGTTCGCCGCGGTTTAGAAAAGGGAATGGATTTTTTAAACCTGCCCGTGTCAGAAGTGATGACGCTTCATCCTATGGTGATTGCTACAGATCAATTGGCTGCGTCTGCTCTTCATGTGATGGAAAAACATCATCCCCATCCTATTACCGTACTTCCTGTGACTGATACTGATGGCAAAGCCATCGGTATGGTGCATATCACCGATTTATTAAAACAGGGGGTCATGTAATGCGTGGTGCAGAGAAAATTAAGCTTATCGCATTCGATGTAGATGGAACACTTACCAATGGGCAATTGGTGATGGGGCCTCATGGGGAAGCCTATAAGTTTTTTAATGTCCATGATGGGCTAGCTTTAAGTTTAGGTCATCGAATGGGGTATAAAATAGGCTTTATTACAGGAAGGACTTCTGCCATTGTAGAGGCTAGAGCCAAAGAACTGCACTGTGATTTTGTGTTAATGGGCATAAAAAATAAAACAGAAGCTATGCATGATTTGCTGAAGAAATTCCATTTAGATTGGGATCTAGCAGCCTATATGGGAGACGATTTGAATGATCTTCCTTTATTTAGCAAAGTAGGAGTTTCTGGATGTCCCTCTAATGCCTGCGTGGAGAATAGAGCCATCGCTGATTTTATTTCCCGCTATAAAGGGGGAGAAGGGGCAGCTAGAGAATTTATAGAAGAAATTTTAAAATCCCAAGGACGTTGGGATGAAGCGGTCTATTCTTTTAGAGAAATTGATCAGTTAGATTTAATTCAATAGATGTATTAAAAGATGCTTTTTGATTTTGGGAATTATCTATATACTTATTACTTATTTCTTACTAATAAGGATGATATGATGAGCCTTATTTAGGTGACTTGTTATTATTACTTTTTGTGTAATTTCCTCATTTCCAGAAAGAAGAATTAGCCATGTTATTCAATGTAAGATATGGGATACTGAAAGGAATCAGCAATTTGCTTTGCATGATGTCCTATGATCGTATCCTTGCAATTGGTCGCTTTTTGGGGCCTTGCATACTGAACCGCATAGCCAAGCAGAAGAACCGTGGTATTGAACAGATTATGACTGGTATGAACATTTCACACAAGGAAGCAGAAACCATTTTGCAACAAGTGTATGAGCATATTGGCATGTCTGCTATGGAAATGATGTACATGCCACGCCTATGTCGAGAAAAAGATCACATTGATGAATATGTAAAGATTGATCACCCGGAGTATTTGGAAGCAGCTTATGCAGAAGGCAAGGGTATTGTAGGACTAACGGCCCATATGGGAAACTGGGAATGGTTAGGAGCTGGACTTGCACTTCATGGATATGACACCTCTGCTATTGGCAAAAAGCAAGCAGATGATGCTTTGATGCGGATTATCAACGACTATCGAGCAAGGGCTGGGCAGCATATTTACCTGACTGGTACTGGTGGATATGAAATGATTGCAGCAGCCCGTTCAATGAAGAAAAATCACATCTTAGGATTTTTATCGGATAAAGATGGTGATACAACAGGAATACCTGTATTATTTATGAATCGAGTGTTCTCTTTTCCGCAGGGACCAGCTGTATTTGCAAAAAAATTTAAGGCACCTATTGTTCCACTCTTTATTGTAAGAAATCCTGGAGGTAAGGGACATACCATTTGTATTGGCAAGCATTTTTATTATGAAAATACAGGAGATGCCAAAAAAGATCTCCTAACCAATGCACAAAAAATGGCATCTACGATGGAAACATTTATTAAAGAGCATCCTTCTGACTGGTTATGGTTCCAGCATCTATTTTGGACAAGGCCAGGGAGGATTAAAATGTATATGGACCTTAGTGATGAGGAGAAAAAAGTATTTGCTTCAGGGATCAGTGATACCTGGAATGAAACTGAAGGAGGCAAGGCATGAATAAGAATGTAAAGCTGGGGCTTGTGGCAGCCGTCATCCTTTTTCTTGCCCTAGGTATTTATTTTCTCTTTAAAGACGATTCCCGTGAGTCTCTAGGAAGCGGAGAAAATACCGTCACCACTATGGAATTTTCCAATATTGAATTGAAAGAAGACCAACAGGGGAAACCTGTATGGCGGCTTAAAGCAAAACATGTCATTATGAGTAAAGATAAGAATTCGGCAGAACTAGAAGGACTAGAGGGATATTTCATTAAAGATGGCAATGAATTATATCTGACAGCGGATAAAGGAACTGTGACTCGTAAGGATAAAAAAGTGTATATAGAAGGTCATGTAGAAGGCCAGTCTGATGATGGCATGGTACTTCATGCAGAAAATTTGACTTATGATGGAAATACACAGATTCTATCGACAGATCAATTTTTTACAGCAGAAAAAGATGGCAAGGTATTAACGGCAGACAGCTTTACTGGAGATCGGGTATTGCAGGAGCTGACTGCTAAGGGACATGCCAAACTGTCAGAAAAGGAGGATGCAGAGTGAAAAAAATAGGTATGATAGTGGCTATGGCTGCTTTGGCATGTACAATAGCTGGAACTGCTATGGCTGATGATATTAGTGCAGATGAAATTACTTACAATGGTAGTACCCAAGTGGTGAGTGCCAAGGGAAATGTAGTGATTCATGCCAATCAAGGGGCTACGATTACCAGTAGTGAAGGCGAATATCACTTTAGTGATAGAAGTGCTTTCCTTAAGGGCGGTGTACAATACGTAAAAGAAGCCACTACTTTGACAGCAGATACGATGTATCTCTATAAAGACAAAACGACAAGAGGCGTAGGTCATGTTAATTTTCACGACGGAGCAGAAAATCGTATTCTCCGTGGAGATGATGTGATGTATAACAGTGATACTGGCTTTGGAAAAATTGAAGGCAACGGCTATTTGGAAACACCAGATGGTAGTTTAACAGCCCCTCATATTGAAGGTAATTTAAAGCAAGTAAAAATTGTAGCCACCGGTGGTGTCAATTTAAATAGTACAGTCAATGAAGCCACTGGCTATGGAGACCAGGCAGTGTATACGAGAACTGGTCAAAATGGTGCAGATGGGAAACTGGTTCTTACGGGCAATGCATGGGTGACACAGAAGGGCAATTCCTTTAATGGACCAGAACTGGTATTGCGTGATGCAGATAAGGTGGTAGAAACTACTGGACGAAGCACCATTGTGATCACCAATACAGGAAGCGATGATGCAGCCAATACAGGCTCTGCAGATCAGACGGGTGCAGCTCCTCAAGGACCAGTGACTAAAGCTACTCCTATAGCAGGACGGCCGGAATATGCAGGAAACCCATTAGAAACTAAGGATAACAAATGAAAATAGAAACACATGACTTAATCAAACGGTATGGAAATCGTACTGTAGTGAACCAAGTCAATGTAGAAGTGGAACAGGGTTCTATTGTAGGACTTTTGGGACCCAATGGTGCTGGAAAGACCACCACGTTCTACATGATCGTAGGAATCATTCAGCCCGATGAAGGGGATGTAACTGTGGATGGAAAATCTTTAGTAGGAATGCCCATTCATGAAAGACATCAATTTGGGATTGGATATTTGCCACAGGAAGCTTCCATTTTTAGAAAAATGACAGTATGGAATAATCTGATGGCACTTTTGGAAACGCGCAAAGATTTAACAGAAGCGGAAAAGAAAGATAAAGCAGAGAACTTATTGGATGAATTTCATATTGGACATGTGAAAGACACAAGAGGGGATGCACTTTCTGGCGGCGAAAGACGCCGTGTAGAGATTGCTCGTTCTTTGACACTGGATCCATCCTTTATTTTGCTAGATGAACCCTTCGCAGGCGTAGATCCATTGGCTGTAGAAGATATTCAAAGTGTAGTGATGCATCTTAAAACAAGAGGCATTGGGATTTTGATTACCGATCATAATGTAAGAGAAACACTTCGTATTGTAGATAAAGCATATATCTTGTCAGAGGGGAAAATCCTTCTGTCTGGCAAAGCGGATGATATTGCTGTGAACCCTACAGCTAAAAAGTTCTATCTGGGGGAAAATTTCAGCTTATGATATATGTAATATGTTGGGAGGAAAATTCGAATGCGACTGTTAGATAAATATGTACTAAAAGAATTTTTAGCTCCCTTTCTGTTTGGCGTAGCTGCTTTTACTGCTATTTTTCTGGGGGCAGATACCCTTTTGAAAATCGCTGGTTACGTGACCACCTATGGCGCTTCTGCTGTATCTGCGGTTAAAATTTTTATCTTAGCTTTGCCAAGGATTATTGTATATACCTTTCCAATGGCAGTTTTGCTAGGGGCCTTGATGTGTTTTGCCCGCTTATCTGGGTCTAGTGAACTCATCGTTATGCGAACTTCTGGACAAAGCTTTTTCCGCTTGGCCATGCCAGTTTTTGTATTGGCCTTATTGATTAGCCTTTGTGCCGTGGCTTTTAATGAATATGTTGTGCCATGGACCAATAGAGAATATGATTATGTACTCAATACGGAAATTAAGAAGAATCTAAATCCTGGTATGACTGACCATGTGGTCATTCGTGATGTGCAGAATGGAAAAATCAATCATTTGCTGTATGCCCGTCGGTATAATCCTACCACCAAAGAATTGGAAAATATTACCGTTCAAGAATTTGAAAATGAAGAAGTGATTCGTGTAGAAAATGCTCCGAAAGCCGTTTGGAAAAATGGGGTATGGCATATGACGGATGGGGTCATTTATGATCTGACCGGTGATGGTGTGGATCGAATGCTTCATTTTGAATCTCAGGAAATTCCATACGCTATGGCACCGGAAAATATTCCTAAGGAAAAGAAGAAACTGGATGAAATGACCATTCGTGAACTTTTAATCACCAAGAAAGCCTATGAAGCAGCCCATGCAGATGTGACAGGCCTTGTGATGGAAGTTTATCGGCGGTTCTCCTTGCCTATGGCTAGCTTTGTTTTTGCGATCGTAGGGGCTCCTTTAGGTGTACAAAAGCAGAGATCTTCTTCCTCTGTGGGGTTTGGTCTATCGGTAGTCATTATTTTTGTGTATTATGCTATTATGACTTTTTTAGAAGCCCTAGGGAAAGGACATGCTTTGCCACCATTCCTTGCTGTATGGTTACCAAATTTCATAGCCCTTGCTATGGGTGCTCTTCTGATTCGTAAAGCAAATAGATAAGAATATGGATAGCCATTTTTCATGCCTTACAGGATGGCATTTTAACTAGTAGGTTTTCTGTTAGAAAAATTTATAGGAAGATAAAAAACGCCTCAAATAACCATTGAGGCGTTTTTTAGTGTATAATACATATATATGATAAACTATTTTTACAGAGCAAATATGATATGTTATTGACCATTCATTGTTATTTGAATTCATTACTAACCACTCATAGCTGGTCATTGGGTAGTAAAAACTTTTCTACTCTTTAGCCACTCTTCTTTCAACTTTCATTTCTCAGTAAAGGAGACAATAGACATATGTTTATCGGAATAGCCATGTTTTTGATTCTGATTATTATGGGCGGGCTTATTGCTTTCCTGGGGGATCGAATTGGCTCTAAAGTAGGCAAGAAACGGATGACTTTATTCGGATTGAGGCCGAAATACACATCTGTGATTGTTACGATTCTTTCTGGTATTTTAATTTCCTTCATTACTATTGCTGCTTTAGCTGTGGTCAATGAAAATGTGCGAGTAGCTCTTTTTGGTCTATCTAAACTGCAAACCCAGATGGATCATTTGAATCAAGAAATTCATGTTAAAAACATTGAACTTGAAAAAGGGAAAAAGCAGCTTCAGGATAGAAATCAAGAATATGAAGATGTGACGAAAAAATCGGAAGCTACCTCTCGTCAATTGGAAATGGTAGAAAGCCAGAGAATGTACATGGAAAATGAATTATCTTCTGTGCAGCACGCCTATGATGAAGCACAGGCTGGGGTAGAACAATCGGCTGAAGAAATTCAGAAATTGGAGGATACAAAAAAAGAACTGACAGGAAATATTCATGTACTCAATGCAGAAAAACAGCAGCTGATTCAAAATATTTATGCCTTGCGAGAAGGACAAGTGATCCTGCAGGCTGGGCAGATCGTCACAAGTACTACTGTGGATGAAGGGATGAGTAGGGAACAGTCTATTCAAGTGTTAAATAGTATTTTAAATGACATTAATCATTCCTTAAAAGCCCAGCTTAATATCACTGACGATTCTGTGAATTTAATCCGCATGAGCCAGTCTGATTTTGATGCAGCTGTAGAGCAAGTGACTGGAGCGAAAAATAAAAAATTGGTACGCATTGTAGCTGCGCAAAATTTAATTCTTGGGGAACGACTGGTTGTAGATTTTGACATTCATGATAACCTTATGGTCTTTAAAAAAGGTCAGGTGCTGTATAAGGGCAATCTCAACAAATATCAAGATATTAAAAATTACGAACTGCAGGTACTGAGATTCCTTAATGATTTGAATCATTTTGCACAGTCCAAGGGGATTTTGCCAGACCCGATTACTGGGAAGGTAGGCGCTTTGGATGGACAAGAATTGATGGAAGTGATTCGGAAAGTGAAGGAAAATAATGGGCAGTGTGATATCATTGTTACTGCTGCTAGAGATGTTTATACCCAGGGGCCACTCTTAATTGATGTCAAAGTGGTGGGGAAGATACACTAAAAAGTGAAAGTGACCAGTAGGCAGGTGATGGGTGATAGGGTGCACATTTCCTTATCATCTGCCTCTTGTCACTTTTTATTTTGATATAGGGAAGGGGGAATAACTATGATATTTGCTATTGATCCAGGGAAGGATAAAACAGGAGTTGCTTTGGTGGGAAAAGATGGCGCTCTCATTGAGAAAAAAGTGGTGCCAACGAAGCATTTTGAGGAAGCTATTGCACCTATGGTGACAGGGAAACTGATTTCTGCTTGTGTCATGGGAAATGGTACTCGCCACCAGGTTATGGAAAAGAGGATGAATCAATTTTTAAAAGATCATGATATGTTGGTATCTGTCACTTTAGTGGATGAAAAATATACTACAGAAATGGGAGAACAATGGTATTGGAAAGATCATCCAGCTAGAGGTCTTGCCCGTTTGATCCCTAAAGGGATGCGTACTGTGCCAGTACCTATTGATGATTACGTGGCATGGATCATCGGATGTATTTATTTAGGAATTGTAAAAGCAGAAGATGTAGGGCATAAAAAGGTATAGTGATATAGGATGTCACTATGCCATTTTATTTCGGGAAATAAGCCATTATGAGGACATATCCATTGCGCAAAACTGATGTTAAGATTTTTTAAGATGTAAAAGATTCATTACATTTTCCAGAATGGGCATAGATTCTCTTGACGAATAGAATAAATCGTGTTATATTCTTCTACAACAAAGCGATGACGAAACGAGTAGGCAGTCTGATGACGGCAAAGCGAGCCTGGACAGTGAAAGCAGGTATGGATAAGATGCTGAAGTGCATTTCTGAGCGTGGTAAGCTGAAATGATAGTAGGTTTTCCCGGGTTCTCCCGATATAGAGAGAAAGCATATAGCAGTGCTTGTGAGATATGTATAGCAATGTACATATGAAAATAGGTGGAATCACGAATCCTTCGTCCTATATGGATGGAGGATTTTTTGTTTTATACAAGTGATCATGGCTAGGATGAAAAGAGTATAGAAAAGAAATTTATACAGAGAGTTTCCACAAGGTGAAAGGAAACAGATTTTTTTCTAGAAATGCATTTCGGAGCTGTTGCGGCTGAATATGGAAAGTAGGCCTTCCGGGAGACGCCCGTTATAGCGCAGAAGTACAATGACGTACTTAGCGAGACCTGTGTGGGTGACCAACAGGTGAAATTGGGTGGAAACACAGTATAACTGTCCCTTTGCATACTGATTCTGTGATGAAATTGAAGGAATCTGTATGTAAAGGGACTTTTTGTTTGTTTCCCTGTATAGAAAAGGAGAATGTATCATGGCAGATTTTGAAAAGATTAAAGATTTTATTTTAGATCCAGAAATTAAAGAAGCAAGAGCTCATGTAGAAGTCAAGCGAGCTATGAATCCATGCCCCATTGATTTTTCTCATTTCCAATCCACCAATCCCCGCTCTCAGGGAGAACAAAAGGAATATGATAACGGCATTGATGTTTCTAATTTTAATCAGAGAAAGAAATACGATGATGATGAAGAACCGCAGTTCACTGCTGACTTTGGTGATAAGCCAGGGCAGCTACCCGTAGAACCAGGTCGGTATCGCCTTATCTGGTCTCGTCACTGCCCATGGGCCAATCGCATTGCCATTGCCATTGATTTATTGGGACTAGACAAAGTGATTTCTAAAGGAGTGGTAGATCCACTTCGTCCCGCTGGTGTCGTAGGGGGCTGGTATTTCACTTTGGATGAAGGGGGGATTGATCCGGTATTGAAAATCCATGGTTTGATGGAAGCCTATAAGAAGGGAAACCCCAATTATGACCAGCGAGCTACGGTACCTGCACTAGTAGATGTGAAAACTGGAGCAGTAGTGAATAATGATTATCATGATTTGACCATTCAGCTTTATGAAGGATGGCAGGATTATATTTCTAAAGATGCACCAGATATTTATCCAAAAGAACTTAGAGCAGATATTGATGCTTTGAATGATGTCATTTATGCGGATGTGAATTTGGCTGTTAATCTGGCTGCTCTGGTGGAATCCCAAGAACAGTATGAATACTATTATGATTTAATTTTTAGTCGATTAGATTGGTTGGAAGAAAGATTATCCAAGAGACGTTTCTTAATGGGAGATCATGTGACAGATCCAGATATTCGTCTCTTTGTTACTTTGTCTCGATTCGATTTGGTATTTTATCAGAAATATTATGTGAATAAGAAACGGTTGGTCGATTATCCAAATCTGTGGAATTATGCAAAGGATTTGTATAGCATTCCTGCTTTTGGAAAGAATACCGATTTTGATTCTATGAGAAAGCGTTTCTATTACGTAGACCATACCCCGTTCAAAGATTTGCCGAGATTGATGCCAAAGGGACCTGATGATAGCCGTTGGCTGGAACCCAATGACCGGGCTTTGAAATTTGGTAAGAAATAGTCAATTGTAGGTAACTGGAAGTAAAGTACATTTTCTTGTTGCTAAAAACTAGTTGCTGATGAATAAGGTCGAGATAAATCATGGATGAAATCACCAAAGAATTAGCAGAACTGATCCTTTCTACCAATGTATGGAAAAGGGCGGAGGTAGAAAAGCAGAGTCGCATGGCTCTGGCGGATTATATAGGCGCATTGTTAGCAGGCAGTCGAGAAGAAGCGCCAAAGCGGTTGGCTTTATTTCTTGCTCATCGGCCAGGCTATACACCAGTTTTGGGATTTTCCTTGCAAACTACGTCAGAAGAAGCAGCTCTTCTATATGGATTTACTTCTCATTACTTGGATTTTGATGATGCTCAGGCAAATTTGATGGGACACTTTAGTACCGTTCTCTTTTCCGTGCTATTGGCTCTAGCCGATGAGGATACGGATGTGAATGATTTCTTCTCTGCCTATGTAGCTGGTGCAGAAATAGAAGGGCTACTAGGAGCTATCGTTAATCCTTATCATAAGCAACAAGGATGGCATCCCACGGCGACTTTGGGGCCCATTGGAGGGACAGCTGCCATTGCTCGTTTGAAGCATCTTTCTCTTTCTGAAACAGCCCAATTATTATCATTAGGAGTAACGCAATCTAGCGGTTTGGGTCTAGAAGCGGGCAGTGATGCCAAACCGCTTCATGCTGGTTTGGCCGCTGCCAATAGTATAAGAGCTTATGAACTGTTAGTAGACTGTCAGCTCACTGCCAGTGATTCTCCTTTTAATGCCAAAGAGGGGTGGATTAAAACCATCAGTGGTAAAGACATCAAAGAGGGATATTTTCGAAAACATTGGTTAAAGCCAGGACAGCTTCTTTCTCCGGGATTGTGGATGAAAGAACATCAATATTGTTCCGCAGCGATTACAGGAGCGGCTGCTGTGAAAGCTTTATATGAGGAAGGGCTTCGGATGGGAAATGTAAAGAAAGTGACTTTCCATTTTCCCCCTGGAAAAAGTTATTCCCTTCATTATCACAAACCGCAAACAGGCCAGCAAGGGAGGTTTTCTATGGAATATGTGGCTTGGCAAATCCTTACTTATGGAGATGTAAAGGATGAATTATTTACATTATCACAGGTTCCTAAAGAGTTTTTGCAAAGCCTTTCCTATTTCCAAATACAAGAAGATTTGCCGCCAGTGTCTCAAGAAGTACGGAGAATTTTGGTCACCGTAGAAAAAAAGGATGGTACTGTTTTAGAAAAAGAAATTCCTCATCCGCCCGGTTCGCCGGCGCGTCCCTTTACTTGGAAAGAGGTAGAGCAAAAAATAGGGCTAGGATCTGGTCCCTCTTGGGCAGCAGGATTTATTCATGTACTGCAGAAAGAGACCAGTTCTTGGAAGGATATACAGGAGTGGCTTTTCAAGAAGCCGATTCGATCATAGAAAGGACATTATTTTGTTTCGTTTACTTACTATTCATGATGGAAAAGAATATGCTGACTTAGTTCATGATGCCTACCAAGCAGATGGCCAATTGGGAATTGATTTTGCTGCGGTGAATATGGATAAAAAGAAAATAGCCAAAGCCTTGTCTGTCAATCCAACCTATGGCTTCTTTATGAATGGTCGTTTGATTAGTGCTATCACTTTACGAATGCCTTGGGGACCTAAGCCAGGACCTTATGGACTTCCTCATTTGGGCTGGGTTTCTACCAGGCCAGAGGAAAAGAAAAAAGGATATAGTAAAAAACTCTTCTATTGGATAGAAGAGCAAATTTTAAAAGAAGAATTAAAGGTACCGGCTGTTACCTTGGGGACTGCTACAGAGCATCCCTGGCTCATTCAAATGTATGAATCTTGGGGCTTCCATGTGGTAGATCGGAAACGGTTAGGACATAACCATCATGAAACCACGTTCTTGCGTAAAGATTATAAGGAGAATAAACAATGAAAATACAGACTATATGGAAAGCAGCGGCTGTGACAGCTGTTGCCATCTCGGCTATGGTTCTTTCTGGATGTGGCGATGATCAAAGTGCTTCCTCTCAGGCAGCAGCGGGAGCGAAAACCTATGTAGTAGCGACTCGTGGTACTTCTCGCCCTTTCAGTTATGCTGATGATGAAGGACATTTGACTGGATTTGAACCAGAATTGTTGCGAGCTATTGAGAAGAAAGACCCTTCCCTTCATTTTGAATTTAAAGCTATGTCTGTGGATGCAGCTTTTGTTGCTATGGATGCCAATCAAGTGGATCTTATTGCCAATCAGATGCGCCGATCTCCTGCGAGGGAAGAAAAATATCTGATTACTACAGAACCGAATAATTATTCTGTTCGTAAATTGGTAGTCAAGAAAGATAGAGATGATATCCATAATTTGTCGGATTTGGCCGGCAAGAAGGTAGCTGTTACTACCAATTCGGAATTCAAGGATATGATTGATGAATTTAATGCCAAATCTGACAATAAAATTGAAGAGATTTTCTCGGATAAAGGTTCTGCTGAAACATTGAATCTAGTGGCTACTGGTCGTGCTGATGCTGCAGGAGAATATGCGTATATTGCAGAAAGTGCTGTTAAAGATAGAAATCTGCCAATCAAAGTAGTAGGAGATGCGCTGGCCGTGGTACCTACCTATTACATCATTAAAAAAGATGATTCCCATAAAGAATTAGCAGAAAAACTGGACAACGCCCTGAAGGCACTTCGGGCTGATGGCACATTGAAAGCGATTTCCGAAAAATATTTAGGCGGTGATTACTCAGAACCGCCGGCTAAATAAATCCGAAAGGAGAAAAGACTATGAAGGGCTTGAAACATATTCTCATGGTAGCAGGGGCAACTTTTGTATTAGGAAGTGCTTTACTGGGGCTTTCAGGATGCGGGACTTCTAAAGAAACAGCAGCAGAATCTCAATCAGAAGGAAAGGTCTATACCGTTGCTACAAGAGGTACTTTTAGACCCGTTACCTATGTAGATGATGAGGGAAATCTCACTGGCTTTGATGTAGAAGTTTTGAAAGAAATTGATCGCCGAGACCCTACCATCCAGTTACAATTCAAGCCTATGTCTATAGATGCTGCTTTTGTGGCCATGGATGCAGGACAAGTAGATATTGTTGCTAATCAGATGCGACACACCAAAGCACGGGATGAAAAATATATTTACACTAAGGGAGTGATCAATTATACCATTCGCAAATTGGTGGTCAAAAGCGACCGGAATGACATTAAGAGCTTGGCCGATTTGGAAGGTAAAAAAATAGCAGTTACCACCAATGGAGATTTGAAGCAAATCATCGAAGACTATAACCAGACCGCTAAAGTGCCAATTGAAACGGTATTTACCGACAAAGGTTCTGTAGAAACTTTAAATTTGGTTCTCACCGGACGAGCAGATGCGGCAGGTGAATATGTCTATACCTCGCAGTCAGCGATTGATAACCAGCATTTTCCTTTAAAAGTAGTAGGACCTACTCTTCG
>DJPC01000018.1:18061-21393 GCA_002439665.1 Dialister sp. UBA6422 | reverse complement strand
CCTTGTCTGAGAAATATTTGGGTGCTGATTATACTAAGCTCCCAGAAGAAAGTAAATGATACAAGGTATTTGTCACTCAGAGGAATTATTATGGCAGAAACATATAGCAATTTAGAATCTCATATATTTGGCCCTATGAAATATATAGAAGGATATGGTGTATTGGAAAAATTGGGCTATTTTGGATCATTTCTGGGAAATCGAGTACTTCTTGTAGGCTCTCCTACTAGCTTGGATCAAGCGCTTCCCGCTATCAAAAAAAGCTTAGAAGAGGCAGGAATTATTTGGGATGTATACCAATTTGATGGATTTCCCACAGAACAAGCTGCACAGAAAATTGCTGATATTACAAAAGCTGGTCACTTTGATTTTTTAATCGGAATCGGTGGCGGTCGTGTGATGGACGTGACCAAGTATGGCGCAGACCTGTCAGAACGGAGATTGATACTGATACCGACTATTTCGGCAACCAATGCCTCTCTTAGGGTCAATTCTATTGTATATGACGATAAGGGACGTCATCAGGGAATGCACAAAAACCAATTGCCTGCATGTTTTACCTTAGCTGATTTGGACATTTTGACTAAGCAGCCTGTACGGTATCTTGCATCAGGTATTTTAGATACTCTGGTGCGGTTTATCGAAATGAGACCTTATTTATCGGTATATCCAGATGATCTTAATACGAAAGTATCCTACGCGGTTATTGAAGAGGCTTATCACTTTTTGATTTCCCATAGTAAAGAATATTTACAAGACTTAAAAGAACAAAAACCGACGAAACGGTTGGCAGAAGCCATTCAGTGCGTGATAGGGGTATGCAGTATATCTGCTAACTATAATTCTACGGGTAGTAAATTTGGCGGCTTGGCCCATGGGGTGTATTACGGTTTTACTANNTTATGGTTTTACTAGAAGCCGTGAAAATCATCACCTGCTTCACGGAGAAGTGGTGGGGTTTGGTATCCTGACACAGCTCTTTGCAGAAGGCTATGAATTGGATGAGATTCGCAAAGAATATCAGCACTTGCATTTGTTTGGGTTTGATTATGACTTAGAGGATTGCGGGATTCTCACAGATCAAGAATTGGATGAAGCTGTAGATTATATCTATCAAGTGCGGCTACCAGGAATTGGATTTTTACCTGGAAAAACAAAGAAAGACATTAAAGAGGCCATTCTGAAAGCCAATGCGTTGATTCTAGAAGAAAGAAGTCTTGCTCATGAAAAGAGTGTATAACTTTAATGGTGGGCCGGCTGCCTTGCCGCTGGATGTGCTCAAAGAAATTCATAATGAATGGTTTGATTTCCGTGGTACCGGTGAATCCATTTTGGAAATCAGTCATCGCAGTGATACCTTTGCTAAAGTCTTGGAAGAAGCCAAAGCAGATATCAGGACGTTGCTACATTTAAGTGAAGAGTACACTGTACTATTTGCTTCTGGCGGAGCCAATCTGCAATTTGCTATGATTCCTATGAATTTTCTCCTTCCTGGGGAAACGGCTTCCTATGTGCTATCTAGTTATTTCTCTGAAAAAGCCTTCAAAGAAGCAGAAAAAATAGGAAATGTAGAAATAGCTTGGAAACCAGATACGGGTGTATATGACCATGTTCCTTCGCCAGCAGATATTCATATAGATTCTCATGCTGCGTATCTTCATATCACAACCAATGGAACTGCTGAAGGTAATGAGTTCTTTCAAATTCCTAAGACTGGACATGTGCCACTGGTAGCGGATATGACATCTGATTTGATGGCTAGAGATATCGATAGCTCGGCTTTTTCTTTCTTATATGCGGGGGTACAAAAAAATATAGGACCTGCTGGCACAGTGTTGATCGTGGCTAAGAAATCCTTTTTAGAAGGAAGAAATCCTGGCTTACCCACAGTGCTAAATTATGAAACCCTTATGGAGCATGATTCCATGATCAATACGCCACCTGTATTTGCTATCTATGCAGTAGGAAAATATGTGAAATGGATCCGTGAGCAAGGCGGACTTCTGGAAATGGAACGGCGGAATCGAGAAAAGTCAGATATGATTTATGACATCATAGATAGCCATTCCTCTTTCTACCTTTCATTTGCTAGAAAAGATAGTCGCTCTATTGTCAGTGTGACTTTTAGTTTACCTTCAAAAACATTGACTGATATATTCCTGCAAGAAGCGGAAGCATATCAATTGTATGGACTTAAGGGTCATAAGATAGTAGGCGGTATTCGGGTATCTCTATATAATGGAGTACCTTTGGAAGCAGTACAGCATTTAGCTGCTTTTATGGAAGATTTTTATAAAAAACATGGAGCATAAAAACATATGATATAGCTATTAAAGTCATGTGTTTTTATGATCATGATTCTATATTTTGCCTATGATAGGAGGAAGAAATGGGAAAGTATTTTGATATTTCCTATATGATTCATGCCTTTCCTGCCTTGGTAGGCTATGTGCATGTGACGCTTCTTATTACTTTGGTATCTGCCTTGGTTGGCGTACTATTGGGATGCCTCATCGCCATAGTTCGAATCAATCGCATCAAAGGGATCAGTCAGCTTCTGACGGTGTATATTTCTTTTACTCGAGGGACGCCCTTTTTAGTACAACTATTTTTAATTTATTTTGGTGCACCGGAGATTTTAAATCACATAGGACTTTCGGTGAAGGGCTTGCCGCCTATGCTATTTGTACTCATTGTTTTTACATTGTATCTGGCGGCATATAGCTCAGAAATTATGAGAAGCAGTATAGAAGCCGTGTCTAAGGGAGAAAAAGAAGCAGCCTTGAGCCTCGGCATGACCACGTTTCAATCCTACTTTCGAGTGATTTTACCCCAAGCATTTACTTTAGCTATCCCACCACTGATCAATACCGTACTTAGTGTATTAAAAGGGACATCTCTGATATTTAATGTAGGTGTAGTGGATATTATGCGTAAAGCCGATTTGATGGGTGGCAATTCACAGAGATATTTGGAATTATTTATTGACGTAGCTATTATTTATGGACTTTTGGTTTTTGTCATTACCCAAGTAGGACGGGCAGCTGAAAAATACTTTGATGTATCTCATAAAAGTGTAGCGGAGAAGGGAGTGGAAGAAAGCAGTGTCTACAGGAATTATTGAACCTCAATATATGATCGGTACATTGGCTTATGTGGCACCCTATCTGAAAGTGACCATCTCTCTTACTCTGCTAGCTGTATTTTTTGGCAGTCTCATTGGATTGTTCGGTGCCATTGGTGAAATTATGGGCGGTCCTATCCTTCGTAAATCGATACGTGGATATGTCCTGGTATGCCGGAGTTTGCCCAATCTAGTATTGCTGTACCTG
>DJPC01000018.1:17815-18047 GCA_002439665.1 Dialister sp. UBA6422 | reverse complement strand
ATTATGGGTTACCGATTTTACTTTTGGCTCTTCATGAAGAGTGGGGCATTCATCTCCCCTATGAACACATTTCTGCTTACTTTGTGGCAGCTGTAGGGCTAGCACTTCATACAGGAGCCTATTTGACGGAAATTTTCCGTGCTGCGATTCATTCGGTCAGTGAAGGACAGGTAGAAGCTGCTAAATCCTTGGGCATGACTTGGGCTTCTATTTTTCGAAGAGTTGTTCTTCC
>DJPC01000018.1:6629-17781 GCA_002439665.1 Dialister sp. UBA6422 | reverse complement strand
CTGTTTGCCAATCAGGTACTGTCTACTATGAAAAGTACTAGTATTGTATTCATCATTACGGTAGTTGAAATTCTAGGGGCTGCCAAATTATTTTGCGAAGGCAATTCCAGATATTTTGAGGCTTACATAGTAGTGGCACTTCTGTATTGGGGAATGGGTGCTATATTAGAAATCGTTTTCCATAGACTGGAATGGTCCATGGGAAAATTTAAAAGAGGTAGTTCAGTATGATTACAATTCGAAATGTATGTAAATCATTTGGCGGAAGAAAGGTACTAGATGGTATTTCCATGGAGGTTCCTACTGGTACAGTAACAGTTATCATTGGACCTTCTGGCAGCGGTAAAACTACCTTTCTTCGGACACTTAATTTTTTAGGAAAAGCAGATCAAGGAACCTTGACTTTTGAAGATGGAACAACTGTTGACTTAAATAGTGCCAGCAAAAAAGAAATTTTAAAGGTTCGCAGAAAAACAGCGATGGTATTTCAATCCTATAATCTGTTTTCCAATATGACAGCCCTAGGCAATGTGATGGAAGGCATGGTGACTGTAAAAAAAATAAACAAAGAAGAGGCTAAAGAAAAAGCGATGTCTCTTTTAAAAGAAGTAGGTATGGCTGATTACGGAGATTATTATCCAAACCAGCTTTCTGGTGGACAGCAGCAACGTGTGGGAATTGCTCGCGCCATGGCGATGGACCCAGAAGTCATTTTATTTGATGAGCCGACCAGTGCATTGGATCCAGAACTGGTAGGAGAAGTTTTGGCGGTGATTCAAAAAATTGCAGCAGAAAAACATGTGACCATGATTATTGTGACCCATGAAATTGCTTTTGCTAAAGAAGTAGCTGACCAGGTTATTTTTATGGAAAAAGGAAATATTGTAGAAGAAGGAAATTCTAGTGATGTATTGGTACATCCCAAAGAATCTCGCACAAAAGAATTTTTGAAGCGCTATTTGCCAGATGTAGCAACCATGCCCATTGGATAGACGAACTAGCTTTTTATTTATTGAAACAATCATATACCATAAGCAATGAACAGAAAGAGTACTTGATGATTCATTACAGAGAGCTCTTGTAAGCTGAAAAAGAGTATGAATCACAGGGAACGTGCATCTGCGAGCGATTTCTCTGAAAAATAATGTATATTATATTGGATTTAGGAGAAAACGTTTCATGAACGATATCCCATGAATAAGATCTGTCTTTATAGACAGATGAATTTGGGTGGAACCACGAAAGCCTCGTCCCTTGTCAGGATGAGGCTTTTATTTTTTTATATGGTTCAAAGAGAAAGGAAGGAATCATTATGGCTTCTCATGTGATCGATTATATTTCCATACAAGATAATTATGGTACAGAAGAAATGCGTCAAATCTGGAGTGAAACATCGCGGTTGGCGCATCAACTGGAAGTAGAAAAAGCACTGGCTTTAGCAGAGGGCGATTTACATGTGATTCCTCCCAAAGCAGCACAGCACATTGCGGAAAAAGCAGATATTTCCTATTACGATATCAAAGAAGTGGGAAAAGCGAATAAGAAAGCGAAACATAGTTTAGTGGGTACTCTGAAAAACATGCAAAAGCAAATTGGAGCCGATGGAGAATATGTTCATTATGGTGCGACTACGCAAGATATTTTGGATACAGCTATGGTTTTACAGTTGAAAGAAACAGAACACATTCTTCGCCGTGATTTGAAAGCTATTTTATCTGAGCTGGCCCGGCTAGCTATGATTTATAAACAAACACCTATGTCAGGACGTACCCACGGAGTTCATGCCATTCCTATGACATTTGGATTTCGTTTATCTATTTATCTAGCAGAATTGGGAAGGCATTTAGATCGTCTGGAGGAAATGAAAAAAAGACTTTTTACAGGAGTTTTGGGAGGCGCTATTGGGACTTATGCTTCTTATGGAGAGGAAGGAATAAACATTGAGAAGAAGGCGTTAGAGCGATTGGGGCTTGCGGTTCCTGAAATTTCTTGGCACTCCTCCCGCGATCGATTGGCTGAATTTGCTGAATGGACGTCCCTTTTGTCAGCTAGTCTTGGAAAAATGGCTAATGATTTCTTTGTCTTAATGGGAGATGAAGTACAGGAAATACAGGAACCTTTCGCAGAAGGAGAAATTGGTTCTTCTACGATGCCGCAAAAACGAAATCCTGTGCTTCTAGAAAATATAGCAGGATTGGTAAAACCTATATTTCATGCAGCGGATTTAGCAAGAGATGCCATGACTGTGTATCATGAACGGGATGGTATGCATTGGAAATTGGAATGGATTGCCATACCAGAAGTATCTTTGTATTTATCAGCCCAGCTTTCTATGACTTATACATTGCTACAAGGTTTGGTGGTCCGCAAAGACCATATGCTGCGAAACTTAAATGCAGATGGGGGTCTTATTGTGTCAGAGAAAATCATGTTTGAATTAGGGAAACATACAGGGAAACAGACGGCCCATCGAATCATTTATGAAAGTGCTATGATAGCGCAAGAAACCGGTAGACCTTTTAGAGATGTATTACTTCATAATCCAGCAGTGACTGCTTATCTTTCCAAAGAAGATATTTTTTCTTTGTCAAATCCGGTTAATTATACAGGTCAATCAGCTGCTAAAGTAGAAACAGTACTAGAGATAGCCCAAAAGAAACATTGGATAGATTCCAATATAGAAGAAAATCACTGATGGTATTACTTGTATAAGAGAATATTAGCTGATGCTTCATTCTCTTATCAAATGGTATGAAGAATACAGAAAACAGGCAAGGAGAATTATAATGACAGAACAGCAAACATATATACCCTGGGATTTGGCAGAGCATTTTATATATGATGGATTTGTTCATTTGGGGGTACCTAAAGATGATGCCATTATTTGTACAGATGTTATTTTGGAAAGTGATCGAAGAGGAATCGAAAGTCATGGTTGTAATCGATTCAAGTCGATGTATATCGATCGCATAGATCAAGGATTGCAAAAACCTGTGACTAGACTAGAGATTTGTAAAGAAACACCAACTACATTGGTAGTAGATGCGCACCAAGGATTGGGAATGGTAGCTTCTTATCGCATCATGCAGCGATTGATTGAGAAATCCAAACATGATGGATTGGCTATGGGGGTGATAAAGAATTCTAGTCACTATGGGATAGCAGGTTATTGGAGCACTATGGCTTCTAAAGAAGGTATGCTTGGCATTTCTGGTACCAATACCAGACCTATGCAGGCACCTACTTTTGGAGTGTCCCCTGTATTAGGAACCAATCCACTGGCCTTCGCTTTTCCCACCGATGAATCATTTCCCTTCCTTTTTGATGGTGCGACTTGCGTACATTCTCGCGGAAAAATTGAGTGCTATGAACGAATGCATAGCTTGACACCCAAAGGAGTTGCCATTGGGATAGATGGACATTTCTTGCAAAATAGCCATGATATTTTACAAAAATTCAAAACCAAAGAAGCGGCCATGCTTCCGGTGGGTGGCGCAGGAGAAGACCTTGCTGGTTATAAGGGATATGGGCTGGCTACGGTTGTAGAAATCCTTTGTGCAGCTCTTTCTGGCGGAGACTATCTGTCTCAATTATCAGGTTATGATGCCAAAGGACATCGAGTCCATCATAATGTGGGTCATTTCTTTTTAGTTATTAATCCGGATTTTTTCTTAGGAGAACATCTTTTTACCCATATATCTGGGAATATTTTACGAGAAATCCGCTCATCCCAAAAGGCACCTGGTCAGGAGAGAATTTTTACTGCTGGAGAAAAAGCGCATGAGACTTGGATAGATAGAAAAAATAAAGGCATTCCTTTGCTGCCTCGTGTGCAACAAGAATTTATATCTCTAAGAGACCGATTTCATTTGTCCTATATATTTCCTTTTGAAAATTGATTTATAGCAATAAGGACATCTTCTAATGATAGAGGATGTCCTTATTGCTATAGGGATATACATTGTATATATGAATATATTTTTAGCAATCTTTTTATCACATGTACGGGAGATAGTTATTGTAAACATTCTATTTTATTCAATCAAATAGGTACTTTTAAGAATCTATACTATGTGATTGACTAAGTAAATTACTTTTTTGATAAGAAGAATCTGTAATATATTATTCACTTTTGTAAGTATTTATTAATTTGACAGGCTCTAGGAGTTGTGATAAGTTAGATACAATTTTATAAAAGGAACGTTATACAAACAACGTTTATAGATGCAATGATGAAAAGAAGTAGATGACTTACAAATTTAGCAGCGAGTCCGGGTGGTGAAAGCGGATAAATGGCGGCATTGAAATGCATTTCGGAGCAAGAATATCTGAAATTGATAGTAAGATTTCCGGGAGACGCCCGATATCGCGCAGAAGTATGATATATACTTTTAGAGACTTATATAGTGATGTATAAGTGAAATTGGGTGAGAATCACGGAGCTTCCGTCCCTTTATGGGATGGGGCTTTTTTGTTTCAAAAATGGAATGATAGGGAGAATGACATATGTTGCGTTATATATGTAAGCGATTGATACAATCAATCTTTGTGCTTTTAGGAATCACAGTGGTGGTCTTTGTTGTACTCCATTTATCTGGTGACCCAGTGCAGCTCATGGTACCTCCTTCTGCTTCGCAGGCAGAGGTGGAAGCGCTTCGTGAGAAAATGGGGTTTAATGATCCATTGTATCAGCAATATTATCGCTTTTTAGTAGATATGCTTCATGGTAATTTTGGTACTTCCTATTATTACAATGAACCGGCTATGAAAATTGTTCTAGATAGATTTCCTGCTACGATCAAACTGGCTTCTTGCGCTATGCTTATTGCTTTAGCATTGGCTATACCAGCAGGTATTGTAGCAGCGGTAAAAAGAAATAGTAAAGTAGATGCGGTGATTCGTTCTCTTGCTCTTTTAGGACAGTGCATTCCCTCTTTCTGGTTTGGTATTATGATGATTCTTCTCTTTTCTGTGAAGTTACATCTTCTTCCTACAGGTGGTAATGATAGCGCGAAGTCTATTATTCTCCCAGCTATTACGCTCGGATTATTTTCTGCAGCTTCTGTGACACGAGTACTTAGGTCCAGTATGATTGAAGTCATGGGGAAGGAATTTATCACTGTGGCTATTGCTAAAGGACTTCCTGGATACATGGTGGTTTTGAAACATGCCTTTAAAAATGCATTTAGCAGTGTGATGACCATTGTGGGCATGCAGTTTGCTGGTCTTTTGGGGGGATCGGTGATTACGGAAACGGTTTTCGCTTGGCCTGGTGTTGGAAGACTGATTGTACAGTCTATTACCAATAATGATTTTATGGTCGTAGAAGCTACGGTTTTGTTGTTGGCTAGTATTTTTGTTTTAATTAATTTTGTGGTGGATGTGCTCTATTGTGTCATCAATCCACGAGTAAAATTGCAGTGAGGCTTTTATGATAAAAAGTTTGGTACATAGCAAGACTGGATTTTTGGGAGCAGTTATTTTAGCCTGTATTTTATTTATGGCACTTTTTGCAGGTATCCTTGCTCCACATGATCCCTATGAGCAGGATATTATGCATAAGCTTATGAATCCCCTATGGGAAAATAAAAGTATTGCAGGGCATATATTAGGAACCGATCAGTTAGGAAGAGATATTTTATCTCGCTTGATTTATGGTAGTCAGATTACTTTATTAGTAGCCTTTGCTGGGACCGTAGCAGCGGGAGTGATTGGTATCTTTTTTGGCTGCTTAAGTGGGTATTATGGTGGATGGATTGATGCTGTCATTATGCGTATTGCAGATATTCAATTGTCCTTTCCCTTCATTCTTCTAGCACTTTTTATTGCCGCTGTATTAGGACCTGGGGTGGACAATGTCATTCTTGTGGCTTGTTTATGCTTTTGGGTACAGTACGCTCGTATGGTGCGAGGAGAAATCCTTTCTATTCGCGAAATGGAATATGTAGAAGCTATTAGAGCGCTAGGTGGGAGTGATTTCCGTATTGTTTTTAAGCATATTCTTCCTAATGTAATGAATATGGTGGTTATCATTGGTACATTAGAGATGGCGCGTATTATTCTAATGGAAGCGGCTTTATCCTTTTTGGGTTTAGGTGTGCCTGTCGATGTCCCTACCTGGGGGCGTATGCTAGCAGAAAGTCGAGTCAATTTGGTGAGCTATCCATGGCATGCCATTTTTCCAGGGGTACTTATTACATTAACCGTTCTTGGTGTTAATTTGGTGGGGGATTGGCTCCGTGATTATTTGGATCCCAATCTGGATGTATAGGAGGATTATATGGATAATCAAGTCATATTGGATGTGCAGCATCTGACGGTTTCCTTTACTACCAGAAGAGGAACGGCCAAAGCAGTCAATGATGTCAGCTTCAAACTTCATAAAGGAGAAATTTTAGGTCTAGTCGGTGAATCTGGATGTGGAAAAAGCGTCACCAGTAAAAGCATCCTCCGTATTTTACCTCCTGAAATTTCTCATATCACAGGAAATATTTTCTATGGGGGCACAGATATATTACAACTTTCTGATAAGGAACTGGAGCAATATCGAGGCAACCAAATTTCTATGATTTTCCAGGAACCTATGGTTAGTTTAGATCCTCTTTTTACCATTGGAAATCAGTTGCGAGAGGTGTTGTTAGCTCATCAGTCTATGAGTCGAAAAGAAGCGGAGCAACAAGTCATTGCTATGTTAAACGAAGTGGGGATCCCCTCGCCAGAAATTCGAGTGAATCAATATCCCTTTGAACTATCTGGCGGTATGAGACAGCGTGTGATGATTGCTATGGCTTTGCTACTGCACCCAGATATTTTAATAGCCGATGAGCCAACTACTGCTTTGGATGTTACCATTCAGGCACAGATTCTTCGACTCCTTAAAGAAATCAATCAAAAATTTGGTACGGCTATCATTTTGATTACCCATGATTTGGGGGTAATCGCAGAATGCGCAGATCATGTAGCTGTGATGTATGCTGGTAAGATGGTAGAAAAAGCACCGGTTAAAGATATCTTTAAATACCCTAAACATCCCTATACACAAGGGCTACTAGCCTCTGTGCCTACTTTAGAGAAGAAAGACAGTGCCTTGCATTCTATCCCAGGGATTGTGCCTAGCATATATCACCTTCCAGAGGGGTGTGCTTTTTGTGCACGGTGTCCCTATAGAATGGACATCTGCGAGAAGGGAAAAGTGCCGGAGGTTATCTCTGGAGATAACATGGTTAGATGTTGGAAGTATGGAGGAAATAATACATGAAGGATGATGTCATTTATGAAGCCAAATCCTTAAAAAAATGGTTTTCTGCAGATACTTCTATATGGGGTCGTTCTAAAAATTTTGTAAAAGCAGTAGATGATATTAGCCTCAAAGTATATCGCGGGGAGACATTAGGTATTGTGGGGGAATCTGGATGTGGAAAATCCACTTTGATTCGTCTCATGATGGGGTTGCTGCCTCTAACTGAAGGAAATATATTTTTTGAAGGGCATAATATTACCCATGTCCATGGGGATGAACGTAAGAAACTGCGTAGAAGCATGCAGATTGTTTTTCAGGACCCTTATGCCGCATTAAATCCTAGACAAAAAGTGAAGGATATGTTGGCAGAAGCCATTGACCTAGGCAATGAAATTCTTATGTTTAGTGAACGAAAAAAAGAAATTGCTAGGTTGTTGGATATGGTGGGACTTCCGCAGGATGCTGCTGATAAATTTCCTCATGAATTTTCCGGCGGTCAAAGACAGAGGTTGTGTATCGCTCGTGCATTGGCAGTGAAACCACAGCTTTTGATGTGTGATGAATGTGTATCTGCACTAGACGTTTCTATCCAAGCGCAAATTATCAATCTTTTGATGAAATTGCAGAAAGATATGGGATTGACTTTAATTTTTGTATCCCATGATTTAAGAGTCATTCGTCATATTGCAGATCATGTGGCAGTCATGTATTTGGGAAAAGTCGTCGAATATGCTCCTAGCGAAGAGCTATTTACCCATCCACAGCATCCATATACCAAAGCCTTGTTGTCTACTATTCCAGTAGCAGATCCCGATCGGAAGAGAGAACCTATTGTGCTAAAAGGCGATATTCCAAGCCCTATTCATGTGCCTTCTGGATGTCCGTTCCATACTCGGTGCTGGATGGCGAAAGAGGCATGTAAGCAGGTCGCCTGTCCTTTGCAGACGTGTGGAACAAACCATGTGACTGCATGTCCTTTTTATAAAGAAATCTATCGGTCTTAATTTATTATATTCATAGGTATGATGCTTGACACATACTCATTTTTGTTAAAGGAGGGAAATCTATATGAGTTTTCTTGATGAAGCCAAAGACTTAGTACCAGAATTATTACAATTCCGTCATTATATTCACGAACATGCGGAAACTGGTTTTGAATTGCCATTAACGACCAAAGCAATTACCAGTCGTCTAGATGCCATGGATGTACCTTGGGAGATGATTGGAGGCGGTATTGTCGCTACTGTAGGTAAAGGGGAGAAGAATATCCTTGTTCGTTCAGAAATGGATGCCCTTCCCATGCCTGAAGAAAATGATTTACCATTCCGGTCTCATACCAATAAAGCCCATATGTGTGGCCATGATTTAAATGCTACGTTACTGCTTGGTACCATTACTCTTCTCAAAAAACATGAATCCGAGTTAAAAGGACAGTTGGTTGCTTTGTTTCAACCCAATGAAGAAGGGACAGATAGTCCTTCTGGCGCTGAGAGGGTCTATGAAGCTGGATTTTTGAAAAAATATCCAGTCAAAAAGGGATTTCATTTCCACATGAATGCCAAAAGTCCGTTAAATTATCTCAATTATGGGAAAGGGAGAGTTTTTGGGGCTAGTTCTTCTTTCCGCATTACTTTAAAAGGGAAGAGTGCCCATGGCTCTCGTTCCTATGAAGGCAGAGATCCTATGAATGCGGCTATACATTTGTCTAATATCATGTATAGCATTGTGCAAAAAGAAGTCGATGTATTCCGCCACACCATTTTCTATATCTTGCCATTTACTGCCAGCACTTGTAATATGATTCCCGATGAAATCGTCATGAACTGCAGACTTCTTTGTTATGATGACGATGTAACCCCTTATCTGATGCAGCGTTTTCAGGAAGCAGCAGAAGGGGTAGGACATGCCCTTCGTATACAGACAACATTTGAGAAGTTATCTTTTGTGCCCGGTTTTGCAGCTGATCCAAAATTGACTGATTTACTTTTGAAATCAGCAGCTAAAGTTCTCCCTGCAGATCGCATTTCCAAAGTGCCTGAAGTGAAACGAGGCGCGGAAGACTTTGCTTTCTTGGTGAATCATATGGATGCTTGCACCAGTTTCTTCTTAGGAGCAGGTCCTACAGAAGATGAGCCCTATGAATATGGACAGCATAGTACGAAGGTTGTATTTAATGAAAAAACGATTCCTGTAGGCGTGGCTTTGGAAACAACCATGGTATACGACTACCTGAATGGTAAAGAAGCGTAATCATATAGAATAGGAGAGAGACTATGAAGAAAACACTGATGAGAGCCGCATTGGCAGCAGCGCTTGTGGGAAGTGCATTTTTAACTTTTGGCTGCGGAGATTCTAAGAGTTCTGGCAGTGCTGGTGGGGATAAGACCATTACCATTGCAGCGCCAGTAGATATCAATACCTTAGATCCGCGCAATGGTAGCGGTACTATCACTACCAATGTGATGGCCTATTTGTATGATAGCTTGCTGCAAACTGATGAAAATGGCAAAGTAATTCCTAAATTGGCTGAGTCTTATAAACAAATTGATGGGACCACCTGGGAATTTACTTTGAAGAAGGATGCTAAGTTTTCTGATGGTACACCGGTTACTGCAGAAGATGTAAAGTATACAGTCGATTCTTTCAAGGATCCATCCAAAAATTTCAAATTGTCCAGTGACTACAAGTTCATGGATATAGAAATCAAAGATCCGCAGACTTTTGTTATTAAATTGCAAAAGCCATTCCAGAGTTTGCCACTTCGTTTGACTTGCATGAGTATTTTGCCCAAAGGATATTTGGAAAAAGTTGGGGATGAAGAATTTGCTAAGAAACCGATAGGCTCTGGTCCATACAAGATTCAAGAATGGACCAAAGATAACCAGGTCATCCTTGTGAGAAATGAAAATTACTATGGCACTAAACCGAAGGCAGACAAAGTAGTATTCAAAGTGATCCCAGAAGCAGCTTCCCGTATTGCTGCTTTGGAATCCCATGAAGTAGATATTGTGGCAGGCATTCAGACTTCAGAAGTGGATCGCTTGAAGAGCGTTTCTGGTGTGAAAGTGGTAGGTGGACCGACTACCCGTGTGATTTTCCTTGGTATGAATTTAAAAACAGACACACCATTGAAGGATAAGAGAGTTCGCCAAGCATTGAACTATGCGATTAATAAAGATGAAATCATCAAAGGCGTATTGGATGGGAATGCCACTCCGATTCCAACCATTGCCACTCCGCAGTATGAATTCTATGATAAGAACATCAAACCTTATGAATACAATCCGGAAAAAGCCAAGGAACTTCTGAAAGAAGCTGGATATCCTGATGGATTTGATATGCAGATGTCTTTGACAGAAAGCTATATGAATGGACAAGATGTAGCACAAGCTATTAGTGGGCAGCTAGCTAAGGTAGGTGTCAAAGTGACACCTGTCATGGAAGCCTCCAATGGACGTACTCCGAAATTTAAGAATGCCACTATTTTGCCTCTATACATGATGGGTATTGGTGGTCCATACTCTGATATTGATTTAGTATCTAAGATCTCCTTCTCCACGGGTGAAAGATATTCTACTTGGAGTGATCCTCATTTTGATGAACTTCGTGCCAAGGCTGAAGAAACTATCGATTCTGCTGAAGCGCAGGCAGCTTGGTCTGACCTTCAAAACTATATTAAAGAAGAAGCACCTGCTGTTTTCCTGTATCAGCAGCATATGATTTATGCCTATAATGCGGATAAATTGTCTGGCTTTAAACCGCATCAGGATGAACATATTATGGTTACTGATGTAGATGTCAAATAAAAACCAATAAAAAAGAGACTTCATGAGCATTTGTGAAGTCTCTTTTTTTATTGGGCGAAATATGACAGAAGAGGTATTAATAGGTCATTATCGTATTTCTCTATTT
>DJPC01000018.1:0-6562 GCA_002439665.1 Dialister sp. UBA6422 | reverse complement strand
ATAGTATATATTGGCTATTTAGCAAAACGTTTTACGATAAATTGCTGAAAGCGCAAGGCAGAAGGAGATAGAGGTCTTGTCATATTCCAGGCAACACCGATTTCTCGCTTGCAAGTAGGAGAAGATACGTGAATTTGCTTAATTCCCAATTCCTCAAAAGCTAAGATTCGTGGTAATAGACTCACGCCTAGATCGGCAGCCACTAATCCAGCAACTGTATTGGTATCATCTCCTTCAAAGATAATTTCTGGATGGATACCAGCTAAATTACAAAACTGATCTGTTAAAATTCGAAGGCTATAGGGTTGTTTCATAGTGATGAGTGGGTATTTTTCTATATCTTTTAAGGCGACAGAAGAATAGGTGGACAAAGGATGGTGCTTTGGAACTGATACATATATTTCTTCAGAATATAAATAGGTCCATGCTAAGTGTTCCATGGTAATCATCGTAGAACCTAATGAAAGATCACTTTTTCCATCAATGAGATCTTTCGCTAAAATAGCGGAATTATTCTGGTCTAAATTGAAACGAGTGGCAGGATAGAGGTCTTTATATTCTGAAAGAAGTTCTGGAAGTACACCGCCACCTAAGGAATGAATAAAAGATAGATTTATGATGCCTCCTTGGGGATCATTGGCGTGTTCCAATTCTTGCTTTCCTTCTTCGATATCATTTAATGCTCGTTCCACATGAGAGAGAAATCGCCGACCTAAAGGGGTCAAAGTGATTTCTTTTTTCTTTCTGTCAAATAAAGGTTGTCCCACTTCTTCTTCCAATTTTTGAATAGAACGAGAAAGTGCTGATTGAGAAATGGAAATATCTTTAGCTGCTTTAGTAAAGTGTCGGATATTGGCTAAAGCACGAAAATATTCCAATTGATTTAAATCCATAATAGTCCTTTCGTTACTTTAGAGGGTTAGTAAAAAGGGATTAGTCCTGTACATTTTTATTCATAGCCCTGTTATCAGTTACTAAAAATACATAAAATGCATGAAGAATTTATGTAAAAGATATTCATATTATACTGTAAATACGGACTTTTTCAAAATAAAAACGAATTTTTTAATGAATCTTTTAGTGGAAATATGATGCGCGCCATGCATTATACAAAAAATATATAAATAAAAGTATATGAAATAATAAGATCTTATCGATTAAATAGGTGGTGTTCATGATACTTTGCGTACTATTATGCATACCATGCATTAAAATAATTTACTGACTACATTAGACGAAATAGGTCATCTTATATAGAATAGAATCTGCAAGGTCAAAGAAATACGAAATATACGGGGCTTGCGAAATACATATTGCATTACATGTGTTTATAAAAGCTGATATAAAGATTATTCTTAGGAGGAATAAATATATGACTACTATGTCTAAAAAGTTGTGGACAAAAGATTATGTCTCTGGCATCGGCATCAATCTTTTGGTATATGTAATTCATTTTCTCTTGATGCTCTGGTCTACTAGCTATGCTATTGTAAACTGGGGTGTGGATATCGGTATGGCTGGGTTAGCTTCCGGTATCTTTATTGTGGGTGCTTTACTGGCTCGCATTCCTGCCGGCAGATACATTGATTTTCTGGGAAGAAGAAAAATGTTTATTGCCGGCACCTTCCTCTTTTTTGTAGTCACTTTTCTATACTTGGCTGCTTCTAGTGTTGTAAGTTTCATGCTTGTCCGTCTCATTCATGGTATTTCTTTTGGCATGACCTCTACTGCTGTTTCTACAATTGTGGCAGCTCTTATTCCAAATAGCAAAATGGGAACTGGCATTGGATATTTTACATTAGGTGTTACCCTGGCTTCTGCTATTGGACCTTACATGGCTATGAGTTTTATTAATCTTCAGATGTTTACTTCCGCGCTTTTGGTTACCATGGTATTAGGAGCTGTCATCTTTGCTTTATCTCTTTTTATGAGAGTCCCAGAACGCCGGATTTCTGAAGAAGAAAGAAAAGCAGTTCGTCAAGTACGTATTTCTGATTTCTTTGCTAAAAAATCTTTGGCTATTGCATTTGTTGCTATGGTTGGTGGCGTATGTTACTCCACAGTTCTTTCCTTCTTGGGAGAATATGCCAATAGCCTTCATATGTCTGCCATTGGCGGCACATGGTTCTTTATTTGTTTTGCTTTTACATCTCTTATTTGTCGTCCTATCGCTGGATGGCTTTTGGATCACAAAGGCGGTTCCATTGTAATTTACCCTGCATTGGTTTTGACTTTCCTCTCTATGATGACTATCGCTTTTGCTAGAACCGATTGGATGCTTCTTTGTGGCGGATTACTTCTAGGTGCAGGTTATGGTACTTTGACTGCTGCTTGTCATGCACTTTCCATTCATTGTGCACCAGTTACCCAGATCGGTGTGGCAACATCCACCTACTTCGTACTTCTTGATTTAGGTATCGGGGTGGGTCCATACCTTTTGGGGAATTTAGTCACTGCTTACGGTTTTTCCGCTGTTTATATTTGCGCTGCTGTGATGTCCCTTTTTGGAATGGCTTTCTATTACTTAGAATTAGGGCGTCATAGCCGATTCTCTACAGAAAGAATGGAAGAAGATAGAGCTTTGAAACTGAAAGAAGCTATGGATGTGAAATAACCATCTATTGGAAATTATATTTTAAGACTTTTTCAGTATTCAATGGATATATTTGATTATATTTTTAGAGTTTGCTAAAAAGAGAGCTGTGAGAAATCGCAGCTCTTTTTCTAGTTTCATGACTTTACCAGTTTCTCAAAGTTAGTCATGTTATAATAAGAAACAATAAGTATAAAGTAGGTGAGGAAAGTGAAAGTTAGTGTTCTATTTGATATAGATGAAGGTAAAGAAGAATTATATGTAAAGCCTTCTTATTATGTATTAAGTGGAGAAAATGCGGTTCAAACGGTGCGTCTTATAAAGCAAGGGAAAAAGCAGGTTGCTTGCCCAGAAAAGGTACGAATCGTGGTGGACCATGAGGTACCGCCCAATTCACCAGAGGTGTCTTTGGCACAGAGAGAATTGATGGATTTTGCTAAAGAATACCAAATTCCTTTTTACTATGGCAGAGGCATGGCATTTTCTTTGCTAGAAGAGGAGTGGCAAAAAGAATCTTTGATTCTTAGCTGTGACAGGGATGTATTGATGGTTGGAGGCAAGGGAGCCATTGGTCTTTGCTTATCACCAAAAGATATGGCAGAGGCATTGACTAGGGACGACTGGAAAGCGGAAGAAAAGCCTCTCTATAGTATCAAGGTTGTGGGACATTTATCATCTGGCGTAGATATAAGAGATGCGGCAAGGACCTTGATTTCTTCCTTACAAGGAAAGGTACCGCAAGGGGCTGCTTTGTCATTTATGGATGCAAAGTCTCATCTCACAGAAGAGGAGTGGATGATACTTTGTGGTAGTATGCAAAAGTTACCTGTAGTTACGGCGGTTAAAGTGGAAACTCCTTGGGAAAATAGATCCGATGCAGTTTTAGATTTGGGAACTGTCAAATCATCTTTGGAAGTGTCTCCTTGCCATGTAGTGGATAAGATGCCAAGAAAGTCTATCCAAGCAGTTTTTCTAGGGGGAGCTTATGGAGGGTTTTTGTCAGATATTTCCTTGATAGCCCATAAACTTGCTGGGAAAAAGGTTGCTCATAAAGTACGACTTTCCGTGGCACCCAATACAGCGAAAGTATATGAGAAAGCAGCAACAGCAGGATATTTGACCACTATTATGGAAGCAGGTGGTTTAGTACTCAATCAATGTGCCACGCCACATGAACAGGCTATGATAAGGAAATCAGAAATTCTTATTTCCAATGATATTCACAATGAAGAAGGATATGCAGGAGAAATAGGTGGAAGAATTTATTTAACTTCTACTCAGGCCGCCATTGATGCGGCTTTATCAGGATATGTGGGAGATATAGAAAAGACAGACGATCATTCCTTGACGCTAGAAGGTCGGGTGTGGAAATTTGGGGATGATATTGACACCGATATTATCATTCCTACTCAGCATTTGTCCTATCCTTCCTGGGAAGAAGTGAAAAGGCACATGTTTGAACCGCTTCGTCCGGAATTGGCATCTCAAATTCGCAAGGGAGATATGATTGTAGCTGGCAGTAACTTCGGTTGTGGTTCGTCTAGAGAACAGGCAGCAGAGGTGATTGCTACATCTGGCATTCGGTGTATCATTGCCAAGTCCTTTGCTCGTATTTTCTTTAGAAATGCCATCAATAATGGAGTGCTTCTTATCGAATGTCCGGATCTTCCTGATCATGTGACAGAAGGAGATACGGTGAAAGTGGTCATTAATGAATATATTCTTCATCATGGCAAAAAATACCCTATTCCGAAAATGCCAGAGAATCTCTATCAGTTGATTATGGATGGGGGATTGGTGGCTAGTGTGAAAAAAAGACATCAAAAACAGTGAGAAGTTAAAATTGGTGATATGTTAGAAAATGAAATTCGTAGGAGTACAATCTTCTTAATATATTACGGTACTTTATAAGTTTTGTATCACCACATTCATTCTTCACTTTCAATTACTCACTACTCACTCTTTATACATTTTGTATAAAAAGTGAAACAGAAGGGAAAACATGATGAGAAGTCATAGCATAGCAGAAAAAATTTTAATGAAACATACGGGAGCAGCAGATTTGCGGCCTGGTGATCTGGTGGTGGTTAAGCCAGATTATGCGGTATGTCATGATATTTATACAGAAAAATTATATAAACGATTAGAAGATATGGGGTTTTCGTCTTTGAAATATCCTAAACGTTGTGTAATTTTCCATGATCATTTAAATCCAGCTTGCTTACCCACAGATCCGAGAAGTTTGTCTTATGGGTACAAATTGTGTGAGAAATATGGTATTCAGGATTTTCATGCCACTGGCGGGATTTGCCACCAACTCATTCCGGAATTGGGCTATGGGAAACCGGGACGGATTATTCTTTGTACTGATTCCCATACTACTACCTATGGAGCTGTGGGATGTTTTTCTACTGGTATAGGATATACAGAAATGGCCTATCTTTTGGGGACTGGTGAATTGTGGCTTCGGGTGCCTTCTGCCATCAAAATTCAAATTGATGGGACATTGCCCAAGGGGGTCTATGGGAAAGATATTATCTTAAGGATACTAGGAGATTTGAAAGCCGCTGGTGGGACTTATCGGTCATTGGAATTTTGTGGAACTACGATAGCCAGTCTTTCTATTGATTCTAGGCTTACCATTTCTAATATGGTGGTAGAATGCGGTGCCAAAGCGGGGATGTTTCCCGGTGATGCCAAAACAGCAGCGTATTGCCACGAACCTTTGGAAAATATCTCCTGGGTTCATGTAGGGGAAGATGAAGCCTACGAAAGGGTACTTCGTTATCGAGCAGAGGATTTGGAGCCAGTAGTTGCCTGTCCGCCGTATGTGGATAATATTCATTCTCTTTCCTCTGTAGAAGGGACAGAAATTACGCAAGTCTGCTTAGGATCCTGTACCAATGGCAGATTGGAAGATTTAGAAATAGCTGCTCATATATTAAAAGGGAAAAAAATAGCACCTTTTGTGAAATTTGTAGTTACTCCTGCATCTAATTCTATTATGGAAGAAGCCATGAGAAAGGGATACATTCAAACTTTGGTGGAAGCAGGAGCTATGGTGACTCCGCCATACTGTTCTTTTTGTGAAGGCCGTACTATGGCGCTTATGGGGGAAGGAGAAGTGATGCTGGGAACTAATAATCGAAACTTTTTAGGGCGCTTTGGTTCGCCTAAAGCAAAAGCCTATTTGGCCAGCCCTGCAGTGGCTGCGGCATCTGCTGTGACAGGGAAGATTACGAATCCGAAGGACTTATAGATTAGATTTTTATTCAAATAATCATCTACTGTTGGTTATTTACTTTTGTTATAATATGTATACATTCAATGAATCAATCCATTATAGGGGGATATAAACAATCATGTCACAAAGTGCTATGCAAGAAATTACCTGTCCTAAATGCGGCAAGAAAACTTCTTTTCTCGTATGGGATAGTATTAATACCATGCAGAATCCAGAAATGAAGGAAAAAGTCAGAAATGATGAGGCATTTCGCTTTCACTGTCCTCACTGCGAGGCCTCTGCTATGCTAAATTACAATTTTTTATATCATCAGCAGGAAGATAAAGTATTGATTTTTGTTAATGCCGATGGATCCAATTGTAAGGAAATGGAACAGATTTTGGATCAAAGAGGTAATGCTTTTGATGGATATACAAAACGTATTGTCAATTCCTACAATGAATTCAAAGAAAAATTACTTATTTTAGATGCAGGACTAGATGATCGTATTGTAGAAATAATTAAAAGCTCTATTTGGGATAATGTGGAAGCCCATTATAAAGATAAAAAAATCGATGAAATTTATTTTGCGACAAATGAAGATGGCGTCCATGGATTTCTTTTTAGAAAGAAGGGACAGATGGTAGCCTCTATGGCATTTGATGAAGCTTTATACAATGCCATTAAAGAAAGTGCTTTAGATAGAATTGAAGCTGCTTCGAAATATGATTTGCATATTAATCGTG
>DJPC01000166.1 GCA_002439665.1 Dialister sp. UBA6422 | reverse complement strand
TTTTCATAAGCATTTTCGATTTCATCCATTTCTGTATTTCTCTGGTCTTCCAGTACAGCTTTACGGGAAAGAACCAGTCTATTCTTTGTGCGGTCTACTTCAAGAATCTTAGCTGGGAATTTCTGTCCAACCAAGCTCTGCAGGGAATGTACAAAACGGAGATCCCCCTGGGACAGCGGAATGAAACCACGCAGGGATTTCAGCTGAACCAGAAGACCTACTTTAATAGCTTCGATACCTTCACATTCAACAGGTTCGCCTTTTTCGAAAGCTTCTTCCACTACGTCCCAGTCAGCCAGACGGTCAACTTTAATCTTGGATACGTAAATGGTGCTATCTTCTTTAACGCCACTAACAATCTGTACACGAAGTTTATCGCCAACTTTGAGTACATCTTTCAGAGATGCTGGTGCCGGGAAAGAATATTCATGAGCCTGCAGAACAGCTTCTGTTTTGTAGCCAAAAGAGATGTAAGCTTTGTCGTCCATTACGTCGACAACTTCTCCTTCTACTACGCTACCTTTATGCACGTCCAGGTTCATTTCTTCCTGATCCAGCATTTCTTTCATGTTTTCCATAATACAAACTACCTCCTCTATGATCCAGTCCGGTGTGGATGCACCGGCGGTGATGCCAATCTTGTCCCGACTTTTGAACCATTCTGATTTTAGTTCATCAGCCGTTTCGATATGATGGACTGCTGCGCCTTCGCTTTTGCAGACTTCTGCCAGTCGACCGGTATTAGCGCTATTGCGCCCGCCGATGACAATCATCACATCTACTTTCCTCGCCAGCTCACGTGCTGCCTGCTGTCTTTGCATAGTAGCGTCACAAATAGATTTGTGTACGTATACCTGTTTCACCTTTTGGCGAATGGCATTGATCAGCTTGTCAGCTAAAGCAACTGAAAATGTAGTCTGTATGACAATATGGGCTTCTTCCATAGATGGAAGTCCATTGACATCGTCCATGGTTTCTACCATGAAGGAATGTCCTACTGCCCATTCTGCTACACTTTTCATTTCTGGATGCTTTTTTTCACCGATGAGTACGACTTTCTTTCCGTCCTCCACCAGTTCTTTTGTGATTTCCTGGTTTCGTTTGACAAAAGGGCAAGTCGCGTCCATTAGGGCCAGATTTTTGCACTTAAGCATATTATAACACGAAGGCCCCACTCCATGCGAGCGAATTATCACAGTTTCATCAGTGAGATTTTCTAAATCATCGACAGGGTGGACCCCTTTATCTGCTAGACGTTTGACCACTTGTGGGTTGTGGATAATAGGGCCATAGGTAACGGCTTTAATTCCCGAATTGGCCGCATTTTCCGCTATTTTCATAGCTCTTTTGACGCCATAGCAAAACCCAAGTACTTTTGCTTTATAAATTTCCATGATAGTATTTCTCAAAATTTCCGCCTGCTATAGACAGGCCAATGACATATGATAAAAAAGTTCAATAGCTATTTGGTATAAAGTGTCCGCATCACTGTATAGAGTTATCTACTTTTATAATCATCCATTAGTTTCTGGATTTCTGCTTTTACCATATCATTCAGTTCTGCCACTTTATCATCCGATGGCTTTTCTTTTTTCACTTCGATAGGTTTACCGATGAGAACCGCCAAGGGGCCTTTCTTATGCGGCAAGTCTTTGGAACCAATCACTGCGACTGGAATGACCGGTGTCCCTGTCATAAGAGCCAGAGATGCCATACCGGAGTGAAAGCGTCCCAGTCCTTCTCTCTTGATACGTGTCCCTTCTGGAAAGATCCCCAAAGGATTTCCTGCTTTGAGTTCTCTCATAGCCTGACGGATAGCTGTTCTATCTACAGCACCTCGTTTGACAGGAAAAGTACCAAATTGACGAATGAGCCAACCAAAAAGCGGATTTTTAAAAAGTTCTTCTTTGGCCATGTAGTGAATGATTCTGGTATTGAAAGCTACGCCAATGACAGGTGGATCCCAGTAGCTTTTATGATTAGGAGCTACAATGATCGCCCCTGTTTGTGGCACATTTTCCCTGCCTTCCACATGAAGACCAAATAGAACAAAGAACAAGAAATTCAAAATGGCTCTTACAATTTTGTATCCCATACTACCGCCCTTTTCTATTGATCAAATCCAGGAAATTTTTTTTGGCAGATAGAAATAATGGCCTCTGCCGTATCTTCTAGAGATAATTCTCCATTATCTAAGAGCAGAGCATCTTTTGCCTGACACAAAGGAGAAATTTCTCTATGACTATCCATATAGTCTCTCTTCGCTACATCTTTTTCAATATCTTCCAGTGTCATTTCTGGGTGAGCGTCCTTCATTTCTTTGAATCGACGCAGTGCACGAGTATGGACAGAAGCTGTCAAGAAAATCTTAACATCCGCATGAGGAAGGACCGTGGTTCCGATATCTCTACCATCCAGTACGATACCTCCCTTTTCTGCCTGCCGGCGCTGGATATCCACCATGGCCGTGCGCACACCACCGATAGCAGATACGGCTGATACGTGTCCTGATACTTCTGGCGTACGAAGGTAAGCAGTCACATCTTCTCCGTCCACAATGACATGCATGGCGTCACTCCCCGGTTTGACTTCCATATCTATAGCCTGGGTATGGGTTATAATATCTTCTTCCTTTTCCCAATGATTTTTCAGTGCTTCGTAGGTAACCGCCCGGTACATGGCACCAGTATCTAGGTACGCATATCCTAAGCGAGCTGCCAAAATTTTAGAGACACTGCTTTTCCCGGCCCCTGCCGGACCATCGATTGCGATTGAAAGTTTTCGCATGACTTTACCTCATTTCATATCATATTGTTAGTTGTTGGTTGTTTGTTTATGTATTGAGTTCTTTTATAATAACTTAGCCACATCGAAAGAGGCATTGGTTTGCGGTTTAAAGTTTGAATGCTAACCGCCAAACTTTAAACCAATGTCTCTTTATATTTATGCTTCTTGTGAAATAAGAGAGCAAAGCATAAACCAATAGCAGACTACCGACGACAATCACGAATCGGTTTTCTTGTCACCAATGATTAAATCTATAAACTTGCGATGCTTCCCAATGATGTGCGTCGCCACCACCAATTTTAATTTCTAGCTGCACTTAAAGCTGCCATATGACCTGTAGAAAAAGCAGCTTGCAAATTGTATCCGCCAGTAAAGGCATGAATATCTAGGACTTCACCAGCCAGATATAGATTCTTAACTTTTTTAGACTCCATGGTTGACGGATTCACTTCTTTCACTGACACGCCACCAGCCGTTACAATAGCTTCTTCTATAGGACGCGTACCGGTAATAGAAAGTTTCATAGATTTCATGGTTTGAACCAATGCGACACGCTGTGCTTTTTTGAGTTCACTCACAGGAAGGTCTCTAGGAATACCTGCCAGTTTCAGCACCACGTCGATCATACGATGTGGCATGAGTTCCTGCAAAGAACCTGCCATCTGCTTTAAATGATGCTTTTCTAAATCGCGAAGGACTCTTTTATCTAGTACTTCTTGTGTCAAGGCTGGTTTCAAATCAATAGCCCCTTTGACTTCGTGTTCCTGGGAAAGCCACAAGGATGCTTTATCTGAAAGAGAAAGCACAATAGGCCCTGTGATACCAAAATGAGTAAAAAGCATTTCTCCAAATGCTTCAGCCTTGCGCCGTCCACCGCCATCTAAGGAAAGAGTCACATTTTTAAGAGATAAACCTTGTAATTCTTTGCACCAAGATTCTTGGCATACCAAAGGAATCAAAGCCGGACGAATAGTTGTCACTTTGTGACCCACTTCTTTGGCCATACGGTACCCCTCTCCCGTAGAACCAGTCCGTGGATAGGAGGCACCGCCGGTACAAAGAATCACTGCATCCGTATCATATCGATCTTTATCAGTCACTACCCCTTTGGCTTCTCCATCAATCACAACGATATGAGATACCGGTTCGTTGAGGTGAAGATCCACACTTTTTTCTCTTAAGAGTCTCATAAATAAGTGACGCACTTCCTGGGCATCGTCACTAGCTGGAAATACCCGGCCCCCTCGTTCTACTTTTGTAGAAAGCCCGTACTGATGAAGTAATTGTAATAAATCTTCGTTGGAAAAGGCCTCATAGGCACTGTATAGAAATTTCCCATTCCCTGGTGTTTTGGAAATAAAATCCATAATAGGCGCGCTATTGGTCAAATTGCACCGCCCTTTTCCAGTAATCCCCATCTTAAGTCCTACTTTGGGCATTTTTTCAAAAAGTAGGACCTTGGCCCCTTCATCAGCTGCTGTTACAGCTGCCAGAAGTCCTGCTACACCGCCACCAATGATAGCAATCTTTTTACCGATAGAGCTCATATAATTTCTTGACCTCCTCTAACGACAGGCGGCGATATTCGCCTCTTCCTAGTCCATTCAAAGTAAGGAAACTATATTTGACCCTTTTCAGTCCAAAAACTGGATAATGGAAAGCTGCCATCATTTTACGGATTTCTCTATTTTTCCCTTCATGGAGCGTCATGCGAACCAAAGTCTTATTCTTTTCTTTATCATAATTCAAGACTTCAATGTCACAAGGTGCCGTCACCCCTGTATCAATGCGAACGCCCTTAGACATTTTATCAGCTAGCTTAACAGAATATTTTCCCCGTACAGTGACTTCATATACTTTTTTTACTTCATGCTTAGGATGGGTCAGAAGATTGTCCAATTCCCCATCATTGGTCATAAGCAAAAGGCCTTCCGAGTGATAGTCTAGACGACCTACAGGAAAAATTCGTTCTCTAATATTCCTAAAATAATCCATCACCGTCCGGCGTCCTTGCGGATCTGTCACAGAGGTGATGACATTATCTGGTTTGTAGAAAAGAAAATACCGTTTCCGTTCCGGCTGCACCCGATTTCCCATGACTTCGATCCGATCAGAAACAGGATCTGCTTCACTGCCCAGCTCACGAATCACTTTGCCATTGACTCGTACATGACCTGCCAAAATCAATTCTTCTGCCTTTCTGCGAGAACAGATTCCTGCATGACTTAATACTTTTTGTAAACGTTCTTTCAAAATAGTTCTCCTTCCTCCAAATGTTCAGCCCATTTCATACGAAGTTCACTTACATCAGATAAACCGGTACACTCTAAAAATCGCCTGGTCGTACCATATAAGATGGGTCTACCAGGAATCTCCAATCGGCCTCGTTCTTCTATTAATTCTTTATCTAATAGCATACTTAAAATGCGACCGCAAGATACGCCACGGATTTTTTCGATCTCCACTCGTGTCACTGGCTCTTTGCAAGCAATCACGGCCAAAGTCTCCAGTGCAGCGGGTGACAAAGGTGTCTGCTTTCCTAATAGGGAAGATAGCCATCCATCATATTGTTTCTTGGTAGTCAAAGCATATCCTGCCCCGGTATGATGAAGCATAATGCCCGAATCAGGTTTTTCATATTTGTCCTGCAATAAGTGAAGAGCCTTTTCAATTTTCTGAGAATCTTCTTCCATGGCCTTCGTCATTTCTGTCAAAGTGACTGGATTTCCCTTGGCAAATAAAAATGCCTCAATCAATGCTGCTAAATGAGTCAAGCCTCTCATGAATAAGACCTCCCTTCTACTTACCTAAAGAACATATTAATTTTTCTTATATCATTTCTAAGAGACACAGATAAGAACGCTGGAAATCCACCTTGGACCTCCATCAAAAAGACTAGCTATCTCGACTATCTATCATAAGACCTTCTGCTGTATCTTTAATAGATACTTGTCCCAAACGTATCAATTCCAAAAGGGCCATCAATGTCACCGCTAAGCGAAGCCTTGTTTTACATTGTTTAAAATAGGAAGTAAATCTGATGGTTCCTTTTTGGCACATCACTTGCTGCAGATGCTTTATTTCTTCATCCAAAGATACTTCTTCTGCTTTAACAAATTGTTCTTCTTCCTCATGCAATGCATCGTACAAAGAAAAGAAGGCTGCTTGTAATTTTAGAAGTGAAATCTTCCCTCTATAGGCGCCCCCTTGAATGATTTCCGGTGACTTTCCTCGATAAGGTCTCTCTTCTTCCATCAATTGTTCAATACGTGCTTTGATTTCTTTCATCCGCCGGAATTCTTCCAAGGATCGAGTGAGTTCCTGCCTAGGATCCTCTGCATCATCAGGCTCATCTTGTCGTCTTTTAGGAAGCAACATCCTAGATTTGATCAAAATCAACGTAGAAGCCATAGTAAAAAAACTGCTTCCCAATTCCAAATTGAACTGTTCTGCCATATGCAAATAGGAAAGGTATTGATCCGTAATCAAATGGATAGGAATATCATGGATATCGATCCTATTTTTGGTCACCAAATGAAGCAATAAATCTAGTGGCCCTTCAAATACAGGAATATTAATTTCATATTCTTTATTCTCTGTCATGAAGCCACCTTTTCCTATTTCTTATCACAATCCAAGCCTTGACTGATCGATACTACTGGCTTGCTTACTGTATGATTCTTAACTTATATATCTTATCATATAGAAACAAATTTATCGAGAGAACGCCAGGCCTTTCTCCCATGAGACATATGCTACAATATAGAAAAAGATAAAGGAGCTTCTTATGCATAAATTTTCAAAATTACCACCTTTGACGCAATCACTTCTACAATTTGCCTCAAAACATCGTTTGGACTTTGATACCCCAGGACACCATAGCGGACAATTTTTCCGCCTCACCGAAGAAGGAAATCTATTCGTTAATGGACTTGGGCCATCTATGTTTGATGCAGATATTTCTGATTCTTCTTCAATCATCGGGGACCCTTCTTCCCATGAGGGAGTCTCTGGAAAAGCAGAAAAAATGGCGGCTGATACATGGCACAGTGACCGCTGCTTTTTTGTACTAGGCGGCACATCTACTTCCAACCGCATAGCTAGCACCGCTCTTCTTACCCCAGGTGATTTGGTTCTTTTTGATAGAAACAATCATAAATCCACCTATCAGGGCGCTTTGATTGAAGCCGGTGCGATCCCTGTGTATTTAGAATCCGAACGAAATGAATATGGCGTCATTGGTGGGCTCACGGAAGAAAGTGTAGATACAAAAAGATTGCTTCAAAAAGCAGCTCACTTGCAACCTACATCCATAAAAAGAAAGCACCCTTTCCGCTTGGCCTGCCTAGAATTAGCCACTTATGATGGATTATTTCTCAATGTTAAAAAAGTGCTGCAGAAACTATCTTCCCTTTGTGATTACATTCTCTTTGATGCTGCTTGGGCTGGATATGAAAATTTTATTCCCTTACTACAGGAATCCGCTATTTTGAAATTCCCATTATCCCAGGACGCACCAGGCATTCTAGTTACCCAGTCAGTGCATAAGCAGCTCGCCGGCTTTTCCATGACTTCCCAGCTGCACAAAAAAGACAGTCACATCCAAGATAAAGAATACTACTTACCAGATGATGTACTGCAAAATGCATTCCTCATGCACATTTCCACCTCTCCTTATTATCCTCTTCTGGCTGGACTGGAAATGAATGCCTATATTCACAACGCTAAAGGAAATGTACTGTGGGAAACAGCGTTCCGCATGGCAACAGATTATAAAAAAAAGCTGAATCAAACATTACATATCATCCGCCCTTTTCTTCCCTCTCTCGTGCATGAAAAACCATGGGCTTCTTTTGATACCGATACCATCATGAAAGACCCTTCTTTTTTTACAATCAATAAAAATGAATCTTGGCATGGATTTTCTCATATCCTTCCTGGTGGTTATTTGACAGATCCTTGCAAAATTCTTCTGACCACCGGCTCCATGGCTAAAGAAGGTCCTTCCATTCCAGCCCCCCTCCTTTCGATCTATTTAGAAAATCTTCACATAACACCAGAAAAATCCGATTTCTATACTTTGCTTTTCTTAGTAGAACCTGGGGACACCCCAGAAAAATGGGAAGCCCTTTTAGCTTCCTTGCAATCCATAGAAAAAGCTTATAAAGAAAATATCTCCCTAGATGATATTTCCTGTATTTCTTCTATATCTCATAAGTCTGGCGAAGGACTGACAGATTTTAGCCAGCGATATCAACGCTTCCTTCTTCAGGAAAACGCCCTATCTCTGCAGCAAGCTCTATTTTCTGAAAACCATTTCCCTAAAATAGCAATGACCGGAAAAGCAGCCAATGAGGCCTTTGTGAAAGGACATAGAGAAAAAGTTCCTCTTTCCCATGCTTTAGGAAGAATTGCTTTGGAATCCATTCTCCCTTACCCACCAGGCATTGTAGTCCTAGCCGCTGGAGAAGTTTGGACAAAAGAGATTCTGTCTTACTTTTTATTTTTAATAAAATACAAAAAAGAATTCTCTGATTTCACTCCAGAAATGGTAGGGGTTCATGAAGACAAAGCAGGAAATCCATATGTATGGGTATATAAAAAATGAGATGAGAAACTGGTGCATGATTAAATGCTATAAAGAATCCGTTCTAAACAGTAACCAAGGATGAATCTCCTATTTTCACCCTTGACAAAATTCAAAAATCATTATATCCTACAGATAATCAAACCGTTGAAGCGGAGATCAAAGCAGTAAATGCACGCAAAGAGAGTCCTACTTGGTGAGAATGGATCGGAATGCAGGCTGCCAAATGGACCGCTGAGGGTGCAGGGAAAAGCTAGGGCTGAGTATTCTGCAACGTATGGCATACGTCAGTTGCCGGAGGTATGATAGTACTTCGCTAAGAGCAGGGGATTTTCCCCTGAAACAAGGTGGCACCGCGGAATGTAATCCGTCCTTGACAGTATTTTATCCTGTCAGGACGGATTTTTTGTTTGTCCTGACTGTACAAGATGGTGTGACAGTGACTTAAGCTGTGTAAGGGTTTCTAAATAAAGATCTATACCTATGAATGCCATTCATCAATGGAAAGGCATCTTACATCAATACAGTCCCCTGTCTTACCTATCACCAAGGAGGTTTGTATGTATCCTACTTTAGATGAAGTCAAAACACTGGCCGCTTCAGGTCAGTACAAACGAATTCCTGTATGTGAAGAAATCATGGCTGATCGTTTTACTACAGTAGAAGTCATGCGCACTTTGCAAGCAGCTAGCCATCACTGCTTTATTTTAGAAAGTGCAGAAAATAACCAGCCCTGGAGCCGCTATTCTTTCTTGGGGTATGATCCCAAAATGGAAATCACCTGTCTCAATGGCACCCTCACGATCAGAAAAGGAAGTGAAGAAGAAACCCCAACGGTGACAGTGAAAAAAGTGGAACATCCTGGCGATACCCTTCGGCAGATTTTAAGTGAATACAAAAGTCCAACACTGCCAGATTTACCTCCCTTTACTGGAGGGCTTGTGGGCTATTTCTCTTATGACTATATCAAGTATGCAGAGCCCAATCTCAAACTTAAAAACGAAGAAAATGCTGATTTCCAAGACGTAGACTTGATGTTATTTGATACACTCATCGTTTTTGATTCCTACAAGCAGAAACTGATCCTTATTGCAGGTGTTTCTACGCAAGACCCTGAGCATTCCTACGAAGAAGCCAAAAAGCATTTGGAAGATATGAAAACACTCCTTCGCAGCGATGCCCGTGCCATAGAACGTCCCCTTCAGCTGATCACTCCACTGACACCGGCTCATAGCAAGGCTGCCTATGGAAAGATGGTAGAAACAGCCAAACACCACATCTATGAAGGAGATATTTTCCAAGTCGTCCTTTCCAATCCCCTCACCGCTAAAGCCACTGGTAGTCTGTTTGATGTATACCGCGTTCTTCGCACAGTCAATCCATCTCCTTATATGTTCTATTTCTGCAGTGATACTTTTGAAATGGCCGGTGCATCTCCAGAAACATTGGCCAAATTACAAAATGGAATGCTATATACATTCCCACTAGCCGGAACCAGACCTCGTGGAAAAACAGAAGAAGAAGATAAAGCTTTGGAAAAGAATCTCCTATCTGATGAAAAAGAACGAGCAGAGCATAATATGCTAGTCGACCTGGGTCGAAATGATTTGGGCAAAATCAGTCAGCTAGGCAGTGTAAAAGTAGATCGATACATGAATGTTCTTCGCTTTTCTCACGTAATGCACATTGGCTCTACTGTAGAAGGTAAAATCCGCCCTGATAAAGATGGCGTAGATGCCATCGATGCAGTACTGCCAGCAGGCACACTCTCTGGTGCTCCCAAATTCAGAGCCTGCCAAATCATCGAAAAAGAAGAAAGCCGTAAGAGAGGAATCTACGGAGGCGCTATTGGATATCTTGATTTTTCAGGAAACATGGATACCTGTATCGGCATTCGATTGGCTTATAAGAAAAATGGGGTTCTATGCGTACAATCCGGCGCTGGCATTGTAGCTGACAGCGATCCCCAAAAGGAATATCAAGAATGTCTCAATAAGGCCAAAGCTATGGTCACAGCCATTAAGCAAGCAGAAGGAGGTTTGGAATAATGATCGTATTAATTGATAACTATGACAGTTTCTCTTACAATCTATATCAGCTGGCAGGAAGTATCCATCCAGACATTACCGTCATCCGTAATGATGCCTGCACCCTAGAAGAATTAGAAGCCATGAAACCAGACGGAATTATCATTTCTCCTGGACCAGGAAAACCAGAAGATGCTGGTTTATCTGTCCCTTCTATTAAGCATTTTGCCGAAAAGCTCCCTATCTTAGGCATTTGCCTTGGTCATCAAGCCATTTGTCAAGCCTTTGGTGCCACCGTATCCTACGCCAAAGAATTGGTACACGGGAAACCATTCCCTGTCACTTTGGACAATACGAGCCCTCTCTTTGCTGGCATGGCTCACACCATTGAAGCCGCACGATACCATTCTCTAGCCGCTGTCGAATCCACCATGCCAGAGGTGCTAAAAATCACAGCTCGTACCCAAGATGGAGAAATCATGGCTGTAGAACATAAAGAGTATCCCATTTACGGCTTGCAATTCCATCCAGAATCAATCATGACCCCAGACGGACATCAAATATTAGAAAACTTCTTCCATATCACCATGCACGAATAAAGAATGAGTCTTCTAGTCATTGGCAAAAAATGTACATAATAAAACGGCCAGTCCTATAGTGACTGACCGTTTTACTATGTCTTAATTACTTCTTATCTTGTTTGCCGAACCATTTTTCAAAAATCTTATCATAAGTTCCATTTTCATGGAGTTCTTTCAGTGCTTTATTCACAGCAGCCTGCAATTCTTTATTATCCTTCTTCACAGCAAATACCATGCCGTTAGCACCTTTAGATGTACCAACGATTTTCAGGTCTTTTTCTCCGCCCTGTTTCAAATAGTACATCCCTACTGGCTGGTCAATAACTACCGCATCCAATGTATTGGCCTGCAGTTCCATAAATGCTTGAGAATTGGAATCCAACTGCTTTACACTAGCCGCTTTGGCTTCCTGTGCCAGTTTGACCTGCTGGGTACCTACCTGTGCACCCACATTCTTTCCTTCTAGATCAGCCCATTCCTTAATGCTGGTATTGTCTTTTCTTACAATGATCACATACCCATTCTGTGTGAAGTAAGGATCAGAGAAAGCCACCTGTTTTTCACGTTCTGGGGTAGCATCCAAGCCAGCAGCAATCATATCGATCTGACCAGACTGAACAGCTGGAATCAATGCATCAAAGCCCATGCTCTTAAATTCCATCTGGCTCCCCATTTGCTTAATCACTGCATCAGCCAAGTCCAAATCAAAACCTACATACTTATCATCTTTAGTAAATTCAAAAGGCGGGAAAGTAGTTTCAGAGCCTACGCGAATAACCGCCGGAATCCCTGAACCTGATTTGGCGCTGCTTTGACCACTTTTAGCATCTCCACCACAACCAGCAGCTAAGAAAGTCGCTGCCATAGCACCTAGTGCCAATGCCAATTTTAATTTTTTACCCATCATGCTGATCATCTCCATATCAATGACTTATGATAACAGATTTTGAAACATCTATGCATAGTGTAACAATTTTGTATGTATATGTCAAATTTAATGAATATTTATGCACTTGCTAAGGATGTGAAGAGCATGTAAAAATACATACTCACGAAAATCATTTATTTTTCTAGTGATCCCATGAATCCATCCATCATATACTTTAGTAAAAATCAAGATGTCAATAAAGTGAAGAATCTGAATTTATATTATAAAATGATTTGACATACACACATAAAACGTATATAATTAAAAAGCTATTTAATTCGAATAGCGATATTTTTAGAGAGGTGATTTACACAATGGCAACAAACAGAAATCTCCGTTTTAAGACCAGCAGACGTTTCGGCGTAAATGTATACGGCCATCCGAAAGCGTTAAAACGGCAAGTAGCAGATGCTCATCAGAAGAAACAGTCTGAATACGGCATTCAGCTCGCAGAAAAACAGAAAGTTAAAGCAATGTACAACTTGCTCGAAAAGCAGTTCTACCGCTATTATGATAAAGCAAAGAGAATGTCCGGCGTCGTAGGCGAAAACCTGCTGTTCCTCTTGGAAACCAGACTGGACAACCTCGTATACCGTGCTGGCTTTGCACGTTCCATTCGTCAGGCTCGTCAGATGGTTACCCACGGCCTCATCAACGTAAATGGCAAGAGAGTAGATATTCCTTCCTACCCAGTTCGTCCAGGACAGGTGATCTCCCTCCGCGAAGCTTATAGATCCAATGAAATGTTCAAACAGTCCTTCCAGGAGCTGAAGACTTTTGATCTTCCATACATGGAAAAATCCTTCGACAACTGGACCGCTACTCTGACTCGTTTCCCACAGAGAGATGAACTCCCATACAAGGACGAAGTCAACGAAACCAACATCGTCGAATTGTACTCCAAGTAATCCCCTATCTAGAGGAATTTACAGGAATATGCCAAAAGCAGGAAATACTTCGATTATATCAAGTATTTCCTGCTTTTTTATTTTCTCATATGTAGGAAATAAAAACACCCGTAGGTATATCAATTGGATATATCTACGGGTATTTCATATGATACGTGTATTATAGAGAACAACCGCCCCAACCGCAATTGGTACAAACCACGCAATGACCATCTGGTTTTAGCGTGTAAGCCCCGCACTTAGGACATTTAGAATTGACCACGTGTTTCTCCTTCGATGTGCTTTCATTCGTTCGCACTGCAGAGTCATGCTCTTTCTTTGTCTTTTCTTTTACCTCAACTGGTACTTCTTTAGGCTTTTTATTTTCTGTATCAGAAAGACCTAAAATATTTCCTCTACGGCATCCATCACGGAATACAGTAATTCCCTTGCAACCGCTCCTCCAAGCTTCCATATAGATATGATAAATATCTTCTGGAGTTGCTTCTGTTTTAAGATTGACGGTACTGGAAATAGAATTATCTACCCATTTTTGCATGACAGATTGTAGTTTAACTCTCTTCATGAAAGGTACTTCATGACTTTCCACTACCCAAGGGAAACGTTCTATAATCTCTTCATCAGAAAGCGTGAGCGGAAGATGATGGTAGCGCAGCAAATCCTCAATGCTATGTGCATAAACTCTAAAGCTTTTATGTTCTAATTCCATTTTATGGGTAGACCGCCGATAGGAAATCTTATATAGCGGTTCACAACCACCACTCCAACAACCCATTAAAAGTGAAATACTCCCCGTAGGTGCTATAGAAAGAAGCGTACCATTTCTAAGGCCATAGGTGTGGATATCTTCATAAAGAACTGGATCTACCTCTCGTACTTTTTCCATAATAGGAGACTGTTTTGTCTTTTCCCAATCATAACGACCAAAAGTTCCCTTTTCTTTAGCTAAGCGGCAGGAAGCACGCAAAGCATGGAGCATCATGATTTTCATAACTCTTTCCATCAATACATTGGCTTCTTCACTACCATAAGCCAATTTTAATGCAACCATGGCATCTGCTACACCAAAGAGCCCTAGTCCTACAGAACGCCAGTCATCAATGCATTTCTTATTTTCTGGCAAGGGTTGCATATCGTACCCATAACTTAAAATCTCATCCAGTGCGCAAATACCATCCTCTGTCATTTGTGCCAAAGCAGATTCATCAATATACGGATGATCTGTAAATGGATCTTTGACCAATGTATACAAATTAATACTAGCTAGATTGCATGAATTGTAAGCATTTCCGCCAAATTCGCCGCAAGGATTTGTAATTTCTATATTGTAATCTGTATATCCAGAAAGGAGGGTATATTGATTCAGTCTATCTTTAAAAAGAGCTCCTGGGTCTCCCCAATCCCACTGGGTTTTACAGAATTCTTCAAAAAAGTCTCGAGCACGAATTGTCTTTTCAATATGTTCTCCCGTATCTTTCACTTCAAAATGAAGTGTAAAATCTGTATCCTCCTGAACCGCCTTCATGAATGCATCAGTAAAAAGAATGCTGATGTTCATACTGGCTAACCGTTCATTATTTTGTTTAATATGTAAAAACTCGTAAATATCAGGATGATCACAGTCAAGCCCCATCATCATGGCGCCTCTTCTGCCATTCTGGCTGATGACTTCTCCTGTAACATCAAATATTTTCAAAAAAGAAACCGCTCCTGTAGATGTACGAGCTGCATTATTAACCAAACTTCCCTTTGGACGCAAATGGGAAATATTAACACCAATCCCGCCGCCATAAGAAAATACACGAGCTATCTGTCCATTGACATGAAAAATAGATTCTAAATTATCTTCTGGTGAAGGAAGAATATAACAATTGGAAGATGACACTTTAAATTTTCCTTTTGCACCAGCGGCATAAAGAGTACGTCCAGCTGGACAAAAGGCGGCCTCTTCCATGTAGGCACGTAGCCTTTGACGGAGTCCCTCAGAAAATATGGAACACACCCGATCCATAAATTCTTCTGCCGTCGTTTCTCCAGGATGAAAATATTTCGCTTTTAAAATTGATTGACTGACTGTATTATCATACCATTTCATGGCGTTTCCCTCTTTTCTGACAACTCATACACACTGATTTCTACATTTCTTCTGTATAGATGCCCTTAAATGTATAACAATATATTGTGTATTGATATATTATCAAATACAACATATAGCGTCAATACAGCAAGATCATAGAAGTTTGTCAATAGGAATTCGCTGAAATTAATAATATTTTTGATTTCTGAAGGACTTATAAACAAATTTCATCCCATCATAGGAATATCCATTTTATCACCTTTTATCTTCCCCTATATAACGTAAAAAATGAACAATTAGGATGGATAAAGTCAGCAAAATAGATAACACAATTAGAAATCATCTATAAATAGAAAATCTTTCCAATCCCTTATGCTAGAAGTCATTATTTAATCTTTCCACAGACTATCTCCATCACCTGTTTTGATTTGCCGATGAGGACCGCCTATTTCTGATAACTTTTTCCGTTCTGGTGCTACAGGTGTATCTATTGTTTCAGCCCATCGAGTGGTCCCATATTTCCCTTCCGGTAAAAAAGGAAGCAATAGGAAAAAAGGCATGCATAGAGGAAAGAAATACACGTATCGATAAACAAAAGCCGCTGGCGCTGCTAAAATGAGTGTTCCCCATAGAAGACAAACAGGAAGAAGAACCCAGAATCGGCTATATTGTTTTCGATAAAATAGTAATAATCCTATACATAGGGTAATCCACAAGCAAGTCCCAGCCCCCAGATACCGGCTATGATCCCAAAGATATCGTCCTAGTTTTTCCCGGGTGTCATCGGAATAAAATTTACGAATCGTAGAGGTATGGTATGCATTATTATGATCAGGACTCAGTCCCTTCTTTAAATCCTCATCAGAAAAAGCCCATCCAAAGCGAGACTGTGTCATTTCATCAGGAGCAGGAAAAGCCCAGTATCCATAAGTCGCATATAGCCAGGCATCTACATATACCGCTTTATTTCGTTTTCCTATGGACTTCCAAGTTTTCCAAAAATCATCGGGATGATTATTGAAATAATAAAAATCAAAATCACTATTCCATTTGATGAGATCCACGGTAAACGGATCATACCATTTGGCAATGCGCCCAGGAATCATCATTTTGACTGTATATGCTTTTTCCTCTTCCGTAAGAGGTACACCTACTGCGACAGCTCTAGAAAGTTGCTGCAATGGGATCCCTACTCGTTCTTGAAATAGCTGCGGCAAATTTAAAATTTGCTTAATAGCCACATCAGGTGTAACAGAAATAGCAATCATAATGACTGCTGTCATAATCACCTGGAAGCGAATATGTTTCATGAGGAAAATCAATCCAACGAGCATCACTAAAAATACAAATATCCCATTATTTCTAAGGAGCATCATGCCTAATCCTGCCAAGATAAAAAGATGCTTATTTGATTCCCATGCATTTTCTTTATATCCAGAAACGAAGGAAGTCACTAAAGGTACCCACAAAAGAATAACCACAGAAAATAATACGTCTTTCACGTTAGAAAAAGACATATTAATAATCAAAGGACAAAAGCCATAATAAAGTGCCAATAAAGCAGTCAATGCCATCCTACCAGTCCGATGATATAGCCATGATAAAGCGTAAGAAATCCCACAAGCAAAAAGTACCATTTGTATCACAGAAGCAGCTGCCAATCCGTAAGATGTGGTATGAAACAGAAAAAGGGACGCTTGGGTCAAACCATAAATATACATACAATAAATAAAGGTATGTTGCCCTGTAGCCCATATGCCAGCTCGCATGATATCTGTGGTATCATTCATCCCTGTTCCTGGATAGAAAACCAGAAAAAAAGGCATCCAGCATAGAAGAAGAAATAGAACAAGAAAAGCAAAAGGAGCATCCGTAGCATCTCCATGGATTTCCACTCGTGGTTCTAAAAGTGGTAATTTTTGCAAAGTTCTCATCAAGATCGACAAAGCAAAAAAAGTCAGTACACCAAAGATAAAAATGAAAGGAATATCGGATATGTGTAATAAAGTTTCCCGATTCCACGGTGTACTTCCAGGGTGCCATCCAATACGCCAAGTATAATATTCACAAAATCCCATAAATAGTGCTAATATGGCCGTTAAACCAGTCACGAAAGGGCATTTCTGTAGTGATTTCATGACAATCCTCCTTATATAGCAATGGTAATGGACTCATTATAGCACTTTTAAAAAACAGGTGCGCAAGCATAGGGTAAGGTATTGGTAAAACCGGTAACATAGACGTATGAAACCATCTGACACATGTCTATGCCCCTTATCATTTCTCCACATATGATATAATAAAAACACAAAATTAATTGAGTGATCCTTGAAAGGAGAGATTTTCATGAATAGAGAAGAACGTATCAGAGCTGCCCTTGCTGGTCAAGATGTAGATAGAGTTCCTGTAGCTGCTTGGATGCATTTATCTGAATTTGATCAGGATCCTATTTCTCTAGCTGAAGCAGAAGTAGCACTGACAGAAAAATATGATTTTGATTTTATTAAAATGATGCCATTTGGTTTATACAGTACCCAAGATTTCGGCAATCAGCTGACCATCTACTGTGACCCTCATAAAGAACCAATCGTTAAAAACTTTGCTATTCAAAGTCCTTCTGATTATGATACCATGCGTGCTATTCCTGCTATCCAGGGTACCTATGGCAAACAAATCGAATTTGCTAGGGAATTGATTCGTCGCCGCAAACCGGGCACACCTGCCATTCAGACCATCTTCAGCCCATTTTCCACACTGAAAAAAATGGCTGGTGATCGATTATTGCAAGATATGGTCAATTATCCAGAAGCGGTACATCATGCCCTTTCTGCCATCACTGCAACCACTTTGGATTTCATCAGCTATAATATTGAGGCCGGCGTAGATGGATTCTTCTTTGCCACCCAAAACGCAGTAAAAACTATGATGAACCCAGATCAGTTTGAAAAATTTGCTGCCTTCTATGATCGCCAAATCATCAATTCTTATGCAAAGAAAACCTGGTTTAATGTAGCTCATATCCATGGGGAAGATATTTATTTCAAAGAAGTAGCAGACTATCCTATCAATTGTGTAAACTGGCATGACCGTCACACTTGGCCATCTTTAAAAGAAGCTAGAACTCTGACCAATAAGTGCCTGCTAGCTGGTATCAAATCTGCTCCTTATTTTGTAGATGGTGTTTTGAAATATGATGATATCATCCTGGATGGTACACCAGAAGAAATCACAGCACATGTCAAAGATGCCATTGCTCAGGTGGATGGAAAGGGACTCATCTTAGGTCCTGGTTGTGTAGTAAATCCAGCAGCTCCTGAAGAAAATCTAATGGCTCTTAGAAAAGCAGTGGAACTCTAAAAGGCAGTAACGCGTGAAATTTAGAAGTTAAAAGTGTTGGTAAGCCTGGCACCATTCATATAGCCAAGCAAAAGCAGCAATAAAAAAGGACTCGGAGGAAAGTGCCATAACCCATCCGAGTTCTTTTTTATTGATCATCTTGCGGCGCCTTATCATTGGTGCGCCGCTTTCTTTATTTCCAACTTTTCACTACTTAATGTTCTTTAAGTCATGGTCCGTCATAGCGCATACGCAAGAATCTGACCATACATTTTCAGCAGTTTCGATCATATCAATGATGGTATAAATAGGAAGAATAATTCCCATGATCCCAATGGGTGCTCCAATACCGCTCATAAGAGATAAGGTAAGGAAATAGCATCCCATAGGAACTCCTGCATTTCCTACCGCAGCTAAAACAGCTACCACAAGCCAGGTAATCATTGTAGGAAGCGGCAAATCATATCCTCCGTTTTGCATGACAAAAAGGGAGGTAATCAAAATGAATGCAGCGCAGCCATTCATATTGATGGTGGTGCAAATCGGAAGAACAAACCTGGAAACTGCGGGGTTTACTTTTAAGTTTTTTTCAGCTGATGCCAAGGTAACCGGCAATGTTCCTGCAGAACTTTTAGTGAATAACGCCACTGCTACAGCAGGGGACATTTTCTTAAATACATCGATAGGATTAAGCCCCCTAGCCAAAAGGAAAAGTGGCAGTACAACAAAAAACTGAATGCAATTGCTACCTATAATAACAGCTGTATATTTTCCTAAAGCCCCTACAATAACACCTGCTTCAATTTGCGCAGATAATTGCGCCGAAAAAGCCAAAATCCCTACAGGTAAAATGAAAAGCAAAGCTTTGATTAAGGTAAATAGCAGCTCTTGAAATCCTAAAATGCCCTTCATAAGAATCTCTCTATTTTCGGTTTTGGGCATAAAGGCCAAGCCCAAACCAAAAGAAGCCGCAATAAGCATAATGGCCAGTACATTGCCAGATAGGAAAGGCTGGACCATATTATTAGGAATGACACCAAGAATATGGTCATAGTAAGTGACGTGTTCTAATTTTTGCGGAACATTAGAAGCTCCAGCGCCTACCATGTCAGCAGGTAAATTGCCCGGAGCAATCCAAAGATATATAGCAAGGCCAATGGCAGCTGCAAATATGGTGGTCAGTAAAGTATATACGACAGCATGAGCAAAAATCCTTCCTGTCTCCTTCTTTCCTCCTAAAGCGGCTAACGTGGTAATCACTGCCAAAGCGATCGTTGGCACGGCAATGAATTGGAATAGTCTAGTAAATACAGTGGCAATGAAATTAAATAATTCATTCAGTGGCTTAATCCCAAGCCATCCTAAAGCTGCACCTACGACCAAAGCCAATATCCAAAGTAAAAATTGTCTTCCTTGTTTCTTACTCTTATTTTCCTCAAGTACCTTCTTGGCTAAATGATTCACTTCTTGATTTTCTTTCATATGTGCTCTCCCCTCTACATTCATATGATCCAATGTGATGCACCCAACATACATCTTAATAAGAAGCTGGGTGTATGCACCATTTTACCCATAAAATATCCATCCATAATGATGCCCATTATTCTTTAAACAATCGATGAAAGGCAGGTGTTACAATGCCCAGATACAATAATAAGCAAGCCACCTTTAAGGTCCATCGATGAGACGATGTTTTTCGTATTTTAATACCTGTTTGCATATGATATGCCTCGTATCAAAGAATATAAAATAAGCAACTCCATAAGCATCCATCACCCCATATGGTAATAAAGACCATATAAAAAGCCCTCTTCCCCAAAGGGACGAGAGCTTAGCTTCGTGTTTCCACCCAATTTTATATATCCATATCTAGATATACCTTACCATAGTTCTATCAAACCTATCACTCTATATCGGGAGCCACCGGAAAAGCCTACTACCAGTTCAGCCTTACAAACTCAAGAATGCACTTCAGAAACTCATTCGCATCCGCTTACACCATCCGGACTCGCTATTTCGATTGGAGTTTGCCTACTCTTTCTTTCCTCGTTTCATGACATGTACTTTATCACGATTTTCTAATACTGTCAAGATAACGCCATAGAATGGTATATAGGGCATACTAAAAATATGTCCCATGTATCCAGCAAATGATTTATATAAAAAGTACTTGCAATTTCTAAGCAAATAGTGCATAATATTATTCGTCAGTTACACATGGGCGATTAGCTCAGCTGGGAGAGCGTCTGCCTTACAAGCAGAATGTCAGCAGTTCGATCCTGTTATCGCCCACCAAAGAGGAAGCAGTGAATGAATGTATTCGTTCACTGCTTTTTATATTCCTTCTCAAGGAATATAAAAAGCAGAAACAAGAAGTCTTGGCATGATGATTTCCATCAGCATATATAGAGTCAGTTTCATCATGAAAAAGCGGACCTTTTATGTTCCCTCTTCGACTTACCACTGACGCATACAATAAGCTTTTTGATTTAATTTTTTTCTAATCAAAAAGCTCTTGCAAAATTTACAATGATTTGATATTATAATTCACGTACTCACGTACAGATTCCTGAATAGCTCAGCCGGTAGAGCGCGTGACTGTTAATCACGATGTCGTAGGTTCGAACCCTACTTCAGGAGCCAGTGGCCTGTTCGTCAAGTGGTTAAGACACCGCCCTTTCACGGCGGGTTCGGGGGTTCGAATCCCCCACAGGTCACCAATATGGGCGATTAGCTCAGCTGGGAGAGCGTCTGCCTTACAAGCAGAATGTCAGCAGTTCGATCCTGTTATCGCCCACCATAAAATAAAAGAAGCAATTAGCATTTAATCGCTAGTTGCTTCTTTTATTTTTACCATTCTCCTCATTTGGTATTTAACCTCCTGCATCCGCGACTCACTATCATTTGCGCGTCGCTTCGCTCCTTCAAATGATGTTCGCTGCGGAACCAGTTCGATCCTGTTATCGCCCACCAAGATAAAGAGACACTTAGCGAATAACCGTTAAGTGTCTTTTTTTATTTGGTGACTGGTAGACTCGTGACTGGTGACTGGGGAAAAGTATGAATTCAAACTGCCTATCTTAAAAATATCATTTTACATTTGATACATTCTGGTTCCCCTATGATATGTAAAGCAAATAGCCAATCCGGTAATGCTCCAATAAACACTAGCGATTTCATCGCACCGTCATTTCGACCGATCATATTTGTGCTTGATGACACAAAAGATGTGAAATGAGATGTGCCCCTGAGTGGAGAAATCTCTCAGCACCAGCGGTAAAGGCTTGATGTCACATATCACAGCAGCTCGCTAGAGCTGCTACTCTCGCTTTGCTCGAGATATGGATTCACACCGTTTCGATTTGAATCATTAAGCCCTTTCCGCTAGTGCTTTGAGATTTCTCCAC
>DJPC01000104.1:152-6182 GCA_002439665.1 Dialister sp. UBA6422 | reverse complement strand
GCCATTTTTCTGGCAGTGGACGAAGAGATTTAGAGAGCATGGTGAAATGAAGGACGCGGACTGTCAGTTCTCCTGTATGGGTCTTGAATACGGTACCTTCTACGCCCAGGATATCCCCTAGGTCTACCAGTTTGAATAGAGCCCATTCATTTTCAGGAAGTTCATCTCTTCTGAAATAGAGCTGAATGTCTCCCATCTGGTCACGGAGTACGCAAAAAGCAGTTTTGCCCTGTCCGCGGCGGATCATAATACGGCCAGCCAGGCGGACATGGGTTTCGTTCTTTTCCAATTCGTCCGCTTCTTTTTTAATATCCGATGTGTGATGGTCCCAATCAAACTTCTGTCCATAAGGTTCTACACCAAGAGCACGAATCTTTTCTAGTTTTTCTCTGCGAATCAGCATCTGGTCATTCAGTTTCGGCCCGTTCTTCTGGTTCTTATTTTCTGTCATAACAATTCCTCGCTTATAAAATAGCATGCAAAGACACCCAATAAATATAAAGAAAGACCAAACCGCCTTCTATCCATTCATCAGGGCTTCACTTCATAGAAACAATTGAAATCATATCTGGTCGTGACTAGGGATGGGGGGATTAGCAAATGCTACATTCTTCTAGTATCAAAGCCAAAAGCCATAATACCAGAGAATCATGGGCATTTCCTAATCCCTAGCGACCTGTCCCTCATGGCTAGTCACCCAATATGACAAATTAACCTTCGATTTTAATGACTTTGTATTTCAGCACACCGTTAGGAGCTTCTGCTTCTACGATATCCCCTGTCTTAGCACCCACCAGGGCACGACCTACTGGAGATTCATTAGAGATCAGGCCTTCAAAAGGATTGGATTCCGTGCTACCTACGATGGTCACTTTTTCTTCTACCTTTTCTTCCAAATCTTCAATCAAAACGGTGGAACCTACATCTACCCTGTTCTTGCTGCCTTTGCCAATGACCTGCGCAGTGCGGATCTGCTGTTCCAACTGCTGGATACGGCCTTCCAGGAATGCCTGGGCATTTTTGGCTTCATCATATTCAGAGTTTTCGGAAAGGTCGCCCATGGCAATGGCTTCCTTTAAACGCTGGGCTACTTCAGCACGTTTGACACTGCGAAGTTCGTCCAACTCTTTCTGCATATTTTCAAGGCCTTCTTTGGTGACCAGGGTACGCTGCATTTCTGCCATAACAATTTGCCTCTTTTCTTAAAATTATCACACTTATCACATAGTTCCGATAAGTTCCCAATTAGGGTCATATGTAATAGTATATATAAATGCAAATAGAGTGTCAAATGAATTTGGAACTTAGCCGTACCTGGTGACCGGTATCTGGGGACTTAAGAGGAGTAGCACCCAAAAAGGCATGAAGGATAGGAAATAGCAGTCACCGCATATCCTACCTGGATCATGGCAAAGGGTATAAAAGATGATGGTTCCCATATCTGTATCCCCCATAGTTTCCTTTCCCTACCACCAAGATGATACAAGAGGTAAGCCCTTCAAAATCCAATCCTCCTTATCCCCACTTATCTTTTAGCAAGCAGGCTATATGCCAGGTAAGAGAAAATGACATCTATAAAATAATCACTTTATATAAGAGAAACACTCTCATATGATACCCATGCCGCTCCTCACTGATGGCCTAATGCCTAGCCTAGCGACCAATCCCTGGTGACAAACTGGTTAAAAAATAATTTTATAGGAAAAGTAAGAAAAAATATTTTATTTTCAATTAATTTCTCGAATTCTCATTTAAAATATAAATTTTGACGTTCTCGGGCAATCTAGGCCGTTTTCACCCCATTTGAGGGGCTGAGAGTCTGATATAAGAATAGGAAACATTTTATATTTCGTATATAATTGCATATTCATCAAAATAATATGCATAATATTCATTTTCAATTTCCCGCGAAAAACCTCAAAATGCCCACAATAAGGGCGTTTTGAGGTTTTTACAATTTTCACCCTTAAAAATCATGATACATTTTGATTTATCATGCCAATCCGTTCCAATCCGTGATAGATGCGTATTTCTTCCATTTTCCTCTTTTTTCCTTCAAAGTCCTCAAAAGTCCATAGTAGTTCATCCACAAAAAAATTTGGAATTTCTTCAAAAAAAGTCTTGTCATCCCCATTCATTTATGTTATATTGCAGTAAATAAAAATTCATCGCGCCCTGCTTCTCACGCAGTTGAGCTGCGAGCCGTTTATGTAGAACGGTTGGTTTTCTTTATGCCCTGTTTCTTTCGCCGTTAATGAAAGCAAATGGGGCTCGTGCATGCCCTGATGAATTTCAAAAGAGCATATCCGGTTTCATCCCGGGACAATATTTTTCCCCCGTCGTGGCCTTCCACGAATTGGATTAAGAAAGAAGGGAACAACCTTGTCTAAGAGTAAAAAAATGGGAGTGGTACAGCTCACAACAGTCACAGCAATCAACATGATGGGTTCCGGCATTATTCTTCTGCCAGCTACACTAGCAGAGATCGGAACCGTTTCTATTTTTTCATGGATTTTAGCATCCATTGGCGCCACCATCCTAGCCTATGCCTTTGCCAAATGCGGCATGTATACCAAAAAAGTAGGCGGTATGGGTGGCTATGCAGAATACCGTTTTGGACGAGCTGGCAATTTCGTTTCCAATTTCTGCTATACCATTTCTCTCATTATTGCCAATGCAGCCATTGCTAGCGGCGTAGTCAGCTATGGCTCCTATGTATTTGGGTTTGAACTATCTCCTGTAGAAGTTTGTATGTCCACCATTGGTGTGCTGATTCTGGCAGCTTGCATCAGTTTAGTGGGGCCAAAGAAATTTGGTAAATTCACTTCTTTAGGTGTCATTTGTGTCGTCGTTCCTGTCATTGGACTTCTTCTGGCTGGTGGATTCTTCTTTGATAGCAACATTTATAGAGAAGCATGGAATCCTAATGACATGCCTTTCTATGAATCTATGAAAGACTCCATCGCTGTCATTATCTGGGCTTTCCTTGGTCTGGAAACCGCTTGTGCCAATTCTGATACCGTAGAAAATCCGGAAAAGAATGTGCCTATCGCCGTTCTGGCAGGTACTCTTTTGGCAGGTGCGTGCTACACCACATCTACTGCAATCATCGGTGGTCTTGTTCCTTACCAGGCCCTGGCTGCTTCTGGTGCTCCTTTTGGTCTTGCCTATGCCACGATGTTTGGTGATACCGCTGGTTATATCGTATCTTGCATGCTGGTTTGTTCCTGCTTTGTATCGCTTACCGCTTGGCAGTTCACCGTTTCTGAAGTGGCTCGCGAAGCTTCTACCATTGGCCTTTTCCCCCATTTCCTGGCTAAGGTCAATCAATTCCGTTCCCCTTATGTAGCCATTGGTTGTCTGGTAGGCATTCAGGTCGCTATGACACTGGCTACCATGAGCCCCACCCTTTTGAAACAGTTTAATATTCTGATTAATCTAGCTGTTATGATCAATCTCATCCCTTACCTTTTGGCTATGGGTGCTGTATCTGATCTGCAGAAATGTGAACATGTCCCCTTCTCTAAGGCCAAGTTGGCCAACCTGGCTGCTATCATTGGTGGCATTTATAGTGTGTATGCCGTATATGGTTGCGGCTGGACTGTCATCATGGAAGGTGCCTTTGTGACTGCTATGGGATTTGTGATTTATCTCATCGTTTCCCCTAGGCTTCGTTATATGTCCACTCCGCAAATTTCCACTTATCCTCCTATGGATAAAAAATAAAAAACGTAAGTAAAAAAGCAGATTGCTTGGGCAATCTGCTTTTTTTGTTGTTTGTTGTTGGTTTAGGGTTTACGGTTTACTGTTTACCATCAACTGCTTTTCTATTTCTTCTTTGGCTTTTCTTACGAAGGAGAGCATGTCTGGGTCCAATGGATAGCGAATGACACAGCCAGGGGAGAGAATGAGTTTCTTGCCACCGGTTTGACGAAGGGTTTCAAAGATCTGATATTCGATTTCATTCTTATGTTTCTCTGTAATATCCATTCGTTCCAAACCGGCCATGATGCATTTTCCTGTCATCACTTGGGCTTCTTGGATATCCGGCAAAGATTCCCAGGCGTGCCAATTGAAGATCTGTACAGGATATTTTCGAAGAAGGGGGAACATAATATTTTTGCCATGGGCATGGAGCACATTGCACCATCCCTGGGAAGCAGACAGGACAGCTAAGTCGTAGGGCATACCATATTCTCTATATAAAGCTTCTTCCATTTTGTCATAAGAAGAAAGCTGGGTGGCAAAGAAAATCCCATCCGCCCCAAGTTCTATGACCCGTTGTACAAGGCCGCAAGTGGTTTCTGTGATGGCTTTCAGGGCTTTTTTGACTTTCTCCCCTTCTCCTTGCGCAATATGTTCCATCATATGGGGGCACAATTTATTCGCCGTAGTCAAAGGGCTAAATACAGTAAAGATCACCGGTACTTCCCCCTTGGTCTTATCTAGGAGCAATTTCAAATAGGTCTGCTCTCTAGCCAGTGCTCCTTCATGCAGGGAAGCCGGCTGAATGGTGAGCCAGTCATCCGGTTTTTCAATAGGAGTAGACGTAATTTTAGCTACCCCACCTTTCGCTATATCTGAGTAATCTACCGTGGCCCCGAAGTCTTCAATACTGTACATCCCATTGTTCATGGTTTTTAAAATATCCACATCATAGGTTTTATAAAATTCATAGGTTTTTTCTGCATTGGCCTGGGGATCCAGATCAATCCCCGGTAAATGAGACCATAAGGAATATGGTACCTCATCCACCGCTTCTCCGCGGATAGCCGCTGCAATTCGTTCTCTTTTGGTCATTTGAACTGGTTTTTTGTTACGCATAATAGCCTCGCCTCCTAATAAGCAATAATTTCCCCAATGAATGGGTATATATCCACTATTTTATGCACTTTTTGCTTTCTTGTATCTTTTTTCTACATAAAATAGACGAATCACAAGAAATAAGGCGGAACAGCCTACCCCAAAGTCCAGCCCTCTCCAATAAGAAATAGGACCTTGTTGCAGGATAAAATCTAAGAAAAGTCCCATAGGAAGGCAGCAGCCCCAGTAGGCTAAAACCATCAATAGGAAGGGAATTTTAGCATCCTTGTATCCACGCAAAATACCTTGGATCGGCGCTGCAATATCGTCAAAGAGCTGCCACCCGGCGCAATAGAGAAGGAAGACTTGCGCCAAGGCCATGACAGCCATTTCTTCTGTATAGAGGGATGCAATGAAGCTTCGCATGGTGATGGTAAAACTGATGGTACACATGGCAGCGCACAGGGTAACCATCAAACCGATGCGAGAAAACTCTCGCGCTTTTTCATACTTTTTGGCTCCCACCTCAATGCCCACCAAAATAGTAAGTGCCATAGAACAGCTCATAGGGATCATATAAATGAGAGACGAAAAGTTAAGCGCCGCCTGATGCCCTGCAATGACCGTGGTTCCAAATTTTGTCAAAAATATAATAATGAAACCAAACAAACTGGTTTCCATAAAAAGAGCCAATCCATTGGGAATGCCAAGAGACAAATATTCTTTCCAGTTTTTTCTATCACTGCGCCAAGAAGAGAATAAGTCCCTTCCCATAAACAAAGAATTTTTGAAAATCACCACTAAAAATAAAATCAATAAGAAGATATAGGTGAAAAGAGTCGCAATCCCGGCGCCAATCCCGCCCATCCCAGGGGCTCCCCATTTCCCAAAAATAAACATATAATTGAGCAGACCATTCACTGGCAAGGCCAAAAGAAATAGTGACATAGAAATGGATGTACTTCCCACCGTATCTGTCAACGATCTAAGGGGCATCACCAAGGCTTCAAAAAATAAAGCCACCACCATGGCGAGCATATAATATTTGGCAATATGAAAAACAGTGGGTGTCAAATGCAGCCCTTCTAGAATAGAATCGATGCAAAAATAATACACCAAGCTGAATACCATCCCGATAAGAAGCGCCAAATATAATCCCGTACGTACCACTGCGGGAATGGCCTTTTTTTCTGATTTTCCAATGAGCTGGGCAATCATAGGTGTAGA
>DJPC01000104.1:0-122 GCA_002439665.1 Dialister sp. UBA6422 | reverse complement strand
GCTGTCAAGATACCCATGGAACTAGTCAATATAGGCATAAATAGACTGGCTCCCACAGATACGCCAGCCAAGTCCGAAGCGCTCACATGGCCTGACATGGTAGAATCCATGAAATTCATGCC
>DJPC01000178.1 GCA_002439665.1 Dialister sp. UBA6422 | reverse complement strand
GCCGGTACGGATACATTTCTGGCTGGTGGTCACTCTGTGTTTCGGTGGTTCTACCTTACCTGTAAAATATGGTTTTAATGGTGCCATACCAGCACCAATGAGAAGCAGACTTGGATCATCTTTTGGAATCAAAGAAAAACTCTTCAGTCTCAAATGATCTTTTTGGTTTTCAAAGAAAGACAAATATGCTTCGCGAATATCATTACCTTTCATGATATGCCCCCTTAACTTAGTTTGTTTCTACATTATATATGACTTGCCTTTCCCATGCAAATTTTTTATTATTTCCTCCCTGGTAAATCCTCTCAAATAACGCATATCAAGAAGAGGAAAATCACTGATAAAAAATCTCTAAAACGCCCCAGATACGAAGGGTATGACTATGTTTTCCATGGGACCATACAACTACACCCATCATAGGGTCTTATTTTTCTTGATCGCTAAAAAAGTAAAAAACTTTTTAATCTATGTCATATATAAGAGTTCATTAAATCCTCTATTCTCCATATCTTTTTTCTGATACAACTGATAAGTATCTTCCTTTTTTACTATACTTCAAGGAGTCGTAGTCTGCATAAAAGATCCCTTCTTTTTGATCCCCTTCCACCACAATGTGACCTAGGGGATCGATAAATAAAGAATGTCCACCCAACGTCTTGTCATGATAAGTACCTGTCATATTCACTGCGCAGATACAAATCCCATTTTCTATCGCTCTAGCTCTTGCAAGCACTTTCCACTGGGATACATGTTCTAATGGCCAAGAGGCAGGCACCACCACCAAAGTAGCTCCTGATTTGGCCATTTTTCTATACATTTTAGGAAAATACAATTCATAACATATGGCCATCCCCATTTTCACATCATGGATGGTGGTGGTCATGCATTTTTTCCCTGGCACCATGAGTTGACCTTCTAAATAGCCTTGAAATAAATGGCGTTTACTATAGGTAGCCTTCAAATGACCAGAAGAGTCAAAAACAAGACCCATATTTCTCACCCCATCCTTTTTCCGGATAGGCAAAGTACCTGCTACCAATGTCACTTGGTGATAGGCAGCAAACGAGGAGAGTTTCTCTATAAGACCATCTGATAAAGACAGAACATGGTCCTCAAAATGATGGAAATTATACCCAATGGTCCAAAGTTCTGGCATCACCAATACATCACTTTGGGTAGCCGCCTCTTCCAACAATTGGAATCCCCGAGAAATATTTCGTTCTACGCAACCATTGGCGGCATCCATTTGTATCATACCTATTTTCACAATTTGCTTCTCCTTTATGCTACCAGTATTTTATACATAGTGGGTAATCATTTATTTTTTGTCAGTATAACTAGAACCCCTACCAATAGGATAGGGTGATCAGCTAGCTAAACCAACGATCCTTGACAAAGAGCTAACGAAAAAACGTCATGAAACAACATGTGATCATTTCATGACGTTTTTTGATTTCTATGACCGTGTAATCCTACAATACTCGATTGGCTCCCATATATCGATCATGCCAATACCCACTCTTCATGGTCGCTACAGCCACTCCGCGGCTGCTGGTAGCACTGATGAAGTAACCATCTCCTAAGTACAACCCTGAATGGGAAATGCCTTCATCATAGGTTTGGAAATACACCAAGTCCCCTGGTTCTAGGGCATTGATACCAATTTTTCTTCCTGCTGTATATTGTTCATCTGCGCCACGGGGGAGCACAATGCCTTTTTTATTGAACACATACTGAATAAATCCAGAGCAATCAAAACCGTTTGGTGTAGTCCCGCCAAACTGATAGGGCACACCTACATATTTCTGGGCTTCTTCTGTAATAGCTTTCACCGTACTTTTGACCGGTCCTGCCTTATGCCACTCCACGGTGGTATCATCGATACCCATATAAGATAGTCCTGGTTCACGTGTTTTAGGTGCTTGGCGAGAAGCACTATACATGCTCTTCCCCATGAGTACCTTATACGTAGCAGGCCCTACGATACCATCAGCATCCAAATGTTTACGATGTTGAAATTTCTTCACTGCTGAGGCAGTAGCCCAATTATAATGGCCATCGGCTTTCACCTTATAGCCATAGGCAATGAGTCTTTTCTGCACATTCTTGACCTCTGGCCCCTGGGAACCAATCATATAGTCTGCCATTGATACATTCGCCGCACCAAAAGCAAAAAGTCCCGTCAGAAGCAACGCACACCACTGTTTCTTCATTTTCGCACTTCCCTTTGTTTTTGATTCTATATGCAGGTAAAAGTCAGCATAAACCATAAAGATGTCACAGAAGGAGATCCATCTCTTACGGGTATATGCCAACCATTCAATTCTATATCTATCCATATCTATGGATTTATTTCACAATATCCTTTTTTATTTTACCACAATTATACATAAAATAGAATAAAAAATTATGATATGAACTAACAGTTTACAGTTGACGGTTTATTGTAGACTGTTAGTTCCTCTGCATAGTAAAAGCGGTATGCCAGGTTTATGCATACCGCTTTTTATAATCACCTATTATTTACCAAAACGAAGTTTTGTGACCAAAGCTGCTAGTTTCGGCCCAATCTTCGGAACTCCTTGTACGTCTTCTGGTCTGACAGCACGGAAAAGAACGATGGCCACCAGATAGACTAGACCACCTACTGCAATAGCTGCCAAGGTGGCCAGGGTATTGCTATGAATGGCAAGATATGCCCCATGGTATACCCCCAGTACAGCCGCACCCATGACACCAGCTGCCACAAACAGTTTGACAGTGTGGATGATATCCATGG
>DJPC01000021.1:380-2767 GCA_002439665.1 Dialister sp. UBA6422 | reverse complement strand
TTTCAGCGCCCTGCTCTTTTCTGGCTGTGGAATGAAATCGGTCAGCTCTGGCGGCAGCGGAGAAAGTTATACGGTGGTGGATGCTACGGGGAAAGAAGTAAAGATTCCTGGAAAGCCGAAACGGATTTTAGGAAACTCTGCGTCCATTGATACCATGCTACTAGGGGTGGTGACCCCAGACCATCTGGTGGGAGCTACGGAAGCGGACAGGGATCCTGCGATTTCTTATATTGCAGAAGAAACTAAAAATATAGAAATGACCGTACCATTAGCAGGCCTTTCTATGGAGCAAGTGACAAAAGCACGGCCGGACCTCATTGTGGCTTCTACGTATACCAATGGAAATGAAATCCAAATGTATAAGAATCTGGGAATCCCTGTGGTAGTCATCGATGGTCCTCGCTCTATGGAGCAGGTGAAAGAGGATGTGCGTATCATTGCTTCGGCGGTGGGGGAAAAGGAACGGGGAGAGAATGTGGTAAAGGAAATGGATCGCCAGCTGAAAGAGGTGGATGAAGTGCTGGGAAAGCAAGCAGGTTCCAAGCCCACTGTATTTCTTGTATCCCAGATGACCCGTTACGGCGGTCCAGGGTCTATGTTTCATGAACTTCTGACTCGGGCGCGGATAGACAATGCCATCGCCAAAGCAGGTGGGGCCAATGGAGAGGCCATTTCGCCAGAACTGATTGTAAAGGTGGACCCAGATATGTTTTTTGTTTCTACGGACAGAGCTTCTGATACCACAGGGGCGGGGAAATATCGGGATGATTTCCTGGCCAATCCGGCCATTGCTCACATGCGAGCAGCGCAGCATATCGTACCTATAGATGATCGCTATATCTATGCAGCTTCGCAGAATTGTGTCTATGCCGTGAAAGCTATGGCCAATGCGGCCTATGGCCCGCTGTTTGATATGACTGGGGAAAAGCAGATCAAGGGATACTGAAAGGCAGTTAGGCGTTAGAAATGAGGGGGGACAGAGAGCTGTTTTCGATTACTCTATAGGGGTGGAGTTATTAAGCAAAGCTTCTTTTCTATCTGGCTCACTGAAGAATAAAACGAATAAAGTTCTGTTTCACGTGAAACAAGATTCTATTCGTTTTTTCGTTCCATGATTCGGTGAGCTATATGACAAGGACTCTCTCTGTTGTCATATATCCGTATAAGAGCCATTTGAAAGATTGCTGGTCTTCACTCCTTACAGCTTTTTTGACTTTCCGTCAATTTCTTGTAAACTTTTTGTAGATTCTTTGATATAATATGGCGGTAACAGGTCATGGAAAAAGAGTTGCTCTTTGTTGGGATCCAAATAACCAACAACCATCAACTAACAACCAACAACTATATAGGAGAATCTATCATGACAGAATTAGAACAGCAAATCAGAGAAAGCGTAGAGGCAGATATTCGCCAGCGTCCGGCGGTTCGGGTATTTCCTATCACCATAGGAGATGAAAAATTTTGGGTGAAAAGAAGGCTAGGAAATGGGCGCAATCAGCTGGTGAAATATTCGGTAGAAAAAGAATTTTATTATGAAATCGCGCGTCGCAGCATTGCAGAAATGAATTGTCCAGACCTTGTCACCGATCTGGTGGTGCTCACCCCTGATTATATGGTGACCCGAGATGGGGGAAATAATGTGAAGGATTGGCTGGATAAGGACATTCCAGAGGAAGAAAAAGAACATATACTGGAACGGGCTGGAGAAGCTTTGGCGTCTCTCCATCAATGCGATATTGTTCATGGCCGTCCGGCTCTTCGTGATATGACCTGGGACGGGAAGCATCTTACTTTTTTGGATTGGGAAAATCGCATGTACAGCAAAGATAGGGAGGAGCAAAAAGCCATCGATTTGATTTTGATTCTCCAAGGACTATGCAGGGAAAATTATGAGGAAGAAAAAGCAAGGGTCAAGGCTATTTTAAAGGGATATATCAGTCATGGCGGTGAAGGTGCTTTGGAAGGGGCGCGGGCATTCCTGCAGAAACACCATGTGGTCGGTATGTTAACAAAAAAATTAAAACCTTTCCATATGGTGGATGTGGAATCGGTACGGAAGGTTTATGAATATTTGCTATCCGGTGAGGACACTTTCTAATAGGATATTTCGGATGAAAAGGCTAAGATTCTGCTGGCAGTTTTTCTGACAAAGAAATGCCTCGGCTTAGCGTCATGGGATAAATTAAAAAAATGGTTATGTGGATAAGGGTATCCCATAACCATTTTTTAAATTTCATTTTTTGGGGGGGCATACAATTGAAAATAAGGAAGCTGTTTCACGTGAAACTTTTTATCACAAGGATTGTTAGTATAGTGCGTTCTAATTCCTATATTTCTTTCTATTGCATCTCATAGAAATGACCGCTATAATAAGTCCCATATAAAAC
>DJPC01000021.1:0-216 GCA_002439665.1 Dialister sp. UBA6422 | reverse complement strand
ACTATTTCCTATATAAAGGAGGATATCACATGAAAAGTACATTTTTCCCCCATTTCACTATTGGCACCGATGCCTATGATGCCATTCCTTCCATTTGCAAAGACTACGGCAAGACAGCTGTCATTGTAGGAGGAAATAAATCCAGAGCGGCCGCAGAGCCTCTCATCCGCAAAGCCTGCGAGGGGCATATAGAAATTCTTGGCAGTTTCCTCTATG
>DJPC01000094.1:8503-9054 GCA_002439665.1 Dialister sp. UBA6422 | reverse complement strand
AATGTAAAGCTCGATGCCACTGACGATGATATGGTGGAAGCCGGAACCGCCTACGCTTCTCTCACGTCTCTCACTTTGGATGGCGTACGCATGACTGATGTGTATGACCTAACTACTGATGGCGAATAACCACTTGTAAAAAAGCCCTGCTGGGATTTTCCCGGCAGGGCTTTTTTAATATCTATACATACACTACATTTACACAAAACATTTGACACTGTCAGATTTAGGATTCTACATTAAACCTTAAACCAACGATATTTTCATGAACTATCATTGTGGATGATGGGCTCGGAAAGTAAACCTTAACCCCATCGTGCAAAGGTATTTACGGATGAATTATTGACTATCCACTATATATTTCCAGTCACCAATCACTAGTCCACCAGTCACTTCAACTACTCCCCGATAATCGGTTTCTTTTCTGCTATTCCCACTTTTCTAGGATAAGTCTTGGGGCAAGGTGCTGTTTTCTTGATATAGAGAATACAGCGCTTTTCTCCGGTAGGAAGGGTGAGGTCTTTTTTCTCCAAAAGTTCTCCCTTCAGTTC
>DJPC01000094.1:7821-8468 GCA_002439665.1 Dialister sp. UBA6422 | reverse complement strand
TGCACCAGGACCCTTCATGGCAGCGAAGATCCCACCTACTTTAACAAAAGGCATAGCCCATTCGGAAATCACTGGCATAGATTTTACGGCTCTGGCGGTGACCACGTCGAAGGTTTCTCTAGTCTTTCTTCGACGCCCCCCTTCTTCGGCTCGCATATGGATGCATTTTACATTTTTAATGCCCAATTTAGCACAGGCTCCTTCAATGAAAGTCAGTTTCTTCTGGATAGAATCCACCAAAACGACCTGCATATCAGGGCGAAGAATGGCAATAGGGACCCCAGGAAATCCGGCACCAGTACCTAGATCCATGACCCGTCCTTTCTCTGGGAAATAGGTATCTTGATACACTGTCAGTGAATCATACACGTTTTTGATGAGACTTTCTTCTCTATCTTTAATACCCGTGAGATTCACCTTACGGCTCATTTCGATCACCATGGCATTGTACTCTGTCAGTTTCTTTGCGGCTTCCTCATTGACCGCAAGACCTAAGGTTTCCATCATTTCTGTAACTGTCATTGGTTTTCCCTTTCCAATTTTGTTTACACGGTTTCTCCTTATATTTCCCTGAGGAGAAATCTATTTTGAGTGTCACTAGCAATCACTGGGCTAGCATCATATGCAATATAAGTGAGGAATGGGGG
>DJPC01000094.1:0-7629 GCA_002439665.1 Dialister sp. UBA6422 | reverse complement strand
AGGGGACGAATCTTATCCAATTTCTGCCGTGCTTCGATGGAAATCCCATCCAAATGGAGATAATCCATATCCTGAGGCATTTTTTCTTTTTCCATCCGCTCTGCCTTTTTCACTGCAGCTTCCTGACGGGCAATGTAGCCTTCGTATTTCACAGTGATTTCCATTTCTTCTACTGCTTCTTTATCAAAGGCTGGACATCCTAGGACATCCACCATTTTTTGATAGGTCATTTCTGGGCGTTTCAAGATCTTATCAGCCCCCATACCCGTGGTAAGAGGCGCAGAACCTACACTGGCAAGAGCTTCATTGACATGTCCTTTAGGCGTGAACCGTGCCGTCTTAATGTAGTGCATCGCTTCTTCAAAGTTCCGCTTTCTAGCTAAGAAATGCTGGTATCGTTTTTCACTGACTAAGCCAATGTCATAGCCCTTCTGGGTCAGGCGAAGATCTGCATTATCCTGACGAAGGATCAAACGATATTCACTGCGGCTAGTCATCATACGATATGGTTCATTGGTGCCTTTGGTAACCAGATCATCGATGAGAGCCCCCACATAGGCTTCGTGGCGAGCCAAGATGAAAGGTTCCTTACCTTGAACTTTGAGCGCTGCATTGATACCTGCCATGAGCCCTTGGGCAGCAGCTTCCTCATAGCCACTGGTACCATTGGACTGGCCAGCAGAGTAGAGTCCTGGGAGTTTCTTCACTTCCAAGGTTGGATAGAGCTGCAGTGGATCCAAAAGGTCATATTCAATGGCATAGGCAGGACGCATGAGTTTCACGTCTTCCAGGCCGGGAATGGTACGCAAGAAGGCATACTGCACATCGATTGGCATGGAGGTAGACATCCCTTGCACATACATTTCATTGGTATCGAGTCCTTCTGGTTCGATGAAGAGCTGGTGCCGTTTTTTATCCGCAAAACGAACCACCTTGTCTTCAATGGAAGGGCAATACCGAGCGCCTACACCGTGAATTTTTCCTGCGTATTTGGGGGCACGCATCAAATTATCTCGGATAATCTGATGGGTGGTTTCGTTGGTATAAGTCAGCCAGCAATTTCTCTGATTTCTATCTTCTCTTTCATTCATGAAAGAAAAGGCATGGTTTTCTGGATCTCCTGTTTCCAATTCCATGTGGTCGAGGTGCAAACTTCTAATATCCACACGACTAGGAGTACCTGTTTTAAAGCGGAGAATATCCAAACCATGTTTTTTCAGATTCTCTGAAAGCCCTACAGAAGGACGCATTCCATTAGGGCCGCCGGAATACATGGTTTCCCCAATGATGATCTGACTGTCCAGGTAAGTACCTGTACAGAGAATCACCGCTTTGGCCCGATATTCTTCATTGAGTTCAGTGGTAATGCCTACGCATTTGCCATCTTCTACGATAATATCCATGACCTGTACCTGTTTCAGATCCAGATTATCTGTATTTTCTACCACTTTTTTCATATACCGATGGTAGGCATTCTTATCTGATTGGGCGCGAAGGGCATACACAGCCGGCCCTTTTCCCAGGTTTAGCATACGCATCTGGATGGCTGTCACATCGGCAGCAATCCCCATTTCGCCCCCTAAGGCATCGATTTCTTTCACCAAGTGGCTCTTGCCTGGTCCACCAATGGCAGGATTGCAGGGCATCATAGCCACATTGTCCAAAGAAATGGTAGTCAAAAGGGTTTTGCACCCCATCTTCGCCGCTGCCAATGCCGCTTCGCATCCTGCATGGCCGGCTCCTACTACAATTACATCATACGTATCTATGAGATACATGGTATCCTTCTTTCGTTGTGAAAACTGTTGCTAGTTGTTGGTTGTTTGTCAATCACAGGTGAAGTCCATCAACTATTTTTAAAATATTTCAATATCATATTATATATAATTTTTATGTGCTTTTCTAGTGGCTATGGATGACAGATTAGGTCACACGATGGAAGATTCATTGGTAAAGTAAATTCTAGTTTTCCTGGACGAATAAAATTTACTTTACAAATGAACCACCAGTCACCCACAAGTACATCAAAAAAGACGTGCTTGTCACAGCACGTCTTTCTAACAAATAGATTTATTTCCCTACGCAGAACCTTTCAAAAATGGTATTGATTAGTTCATTGTCTATGGTGTCTCCCGTGATTTCGCCCATAGCGTTCCACGCTTCCGTAAGATCCACGGTGATGCAGTCTGCCGGCATACCTTCTTCTAAGGATTCCTGCGCTCGTTCTACTGCTTCCAATGATTTTTTCACCAAATCCACATGGCGTAGGTTGGTCAGAAAAAGTTCTCGCCCTGCTGCCGCATCTTGATGTTCTGTAATACGGGAAAGTTCTTCTTCCAATTCTTCCATACCACTACCGTAACGAGCAGAAATGGGTACCACAGGAATAGAACCTGTGATTTTTTGAATATCCTTTACTTCTATTTCCTGAGGCAAATCATATTTATTTAAAATCACCAAGGCTTTTCTCCCTGTAAGAGAGGATAATAGCTCTTTATCGGAAGTTTCCAATGGGGTAGATCCATCGATCACTGCCATGATGAGATCTGCTTTTTCCATAGAAGTTTTAGCCCGTTCGATACCGATACGTTCAATGGTATTATCTGTTTCACGAATACCAGCCGTATCCATCAGAATCAAAGGTACACCCCCGATTTTGATGGATTCTTCGATGGTATCTCTCGTAGTACCGGGAATATCAGTGACAATGGCTCTATCTTCTTGTAAAAGAGCATTTAAAAGGCTAGATTTCCCTGCATTGGGCCTACCCACAATGGCGGTGCGAAGACCATCTTTGATAATCCGTCCCTGCTTAGATCTACGCAAAAGATCGGATAAGGATTTCTGAATGGTAGAAAGACCTGCTTTGATCTCTTCATTGGTCAAATCTTCCAAATCTTCTTCTGGATAGTCAATAGTGACTTCCAATTTCCCAATCAAATCTTTCAGCTCGCTTCGGCATTTTTCTACATAGCGAGAAAGTGCTCCTGATAGATGACTTTCCGCCTGAGAAAGAGCAGCCGATCCTTTGGCTTCAATGATATCCATCACCGCTTCTGCCTGGGACAGGTCAAGCCGACCATTTAAAAAAGCTCGCTTGGTAAATTCCCCTCTATGTGCCATCACGGCCCCATTTTCTAAAGCCAATTCCAAGGTTTGCCGGAGAGCTTCCATAGAACCATGGATCTGCAGTTCCACTACGTCTTCTCCGGTATAAGAATGAGGAGCTTTCATATATACTGCAAGCCCTTCATCTACCCATTCTCCTTTTCTAACCACATGGCCAAAATACATGCGGTAGGGCAGAGCTTCCTTTAAAGTTTGTATGTGATTGGCTTGAAATATACGATCTGCTACCGCCTGCGCTGCTGCGCCGCTGATACGGATAATCCCAATGCCCCCTTCTCCAGGCGAAGTGGCAATAGCTGCAATGGTTGTTTCTTCGTACATAATTTTCTCTTTCTTTTTCCAACTGTCTTACATATAAACATGATTTCCCTAGAAGTTACAGGTTACTCAGGGTTCTCAAGTTGCTAAGGCTGCTCAGGTTCCTTGAATGTACCCATAGACGCTAGCGTTATCATCTCATGCAGGACACCTGAGAAACTTGAGAGACCTGAGCAACCTGAAAAACCTTGCTACGAAAGGGATTACCCCATATTTTACCTAACTTAATAACATTGTCCCAATGGAGAAGACAAGACGCTAGAGATAATTCTGCTAATTCCCACTTCTTCCTAGGGCCTAGCTACTAATCCTTTTTAGACCCTTAGTGCCTTTATCGTTAGTTCCCAAATTTTCCTAGTCACCAGTCACTAGTCACCTTTTATAAATTGCGGCATTCTATAAGTTGTTGCGCCGCCACCGTCACTCCTCACTGCTTTTTCGTTCCCAGTTTCCCGCTTCTAACACTCATTTTTTTAGCAGTCATGTACCAAGCAGAAGATTTATCGTTGCACTTATTCTGTTTCACTGTGGAATCATTGGGATACAGTTTTTTATAATGTTCCATAGCACGACGAGCATTGACTTTTTCATCCTTGGAAATGGTTTCAAAGTTAAATCCTACTTTCCAAGAAAACACCATCATCCCTAAAGGATAAATAGCCAAAGGATACACTCCGATATAAATGGATGCTCCCATCAGAGCCAGTCCGCCAACAATAGAAAGTACAGAAACGCCTGTCTGTACCATCACTGTTTTTCTAAAACCTCCATCCATATGGGCTAGCCAAATATTACCACTGGAAAGATAATAGTGCACAAATTCCTGATTTCTCAGTATACGTTCTCGTTTGTTATGAGCCAATATCTGCTTTACAATGTTTTCTACATTCTTCTTAAATTTAGAAGTACGCCAGTTAAATACCACCAAGAGAGTGGTCAAAAGTGCAATAAAAATAATTCCTGTCGTTGATTCACCCATAATATGTCTCCTTTGTTAGTCGGCGCAGGCAGTTTGCTATTGGCAGTAGGCCTATGCCATTTCTTATAGTATTCTTATTATATATCAAAATAGGTGGAGAATATAGAGAGATTGTTGTTTGTTGTTGGCTTACGGTTTATGCTCCGAGAACGCTTTACACATCTCGCACAAAAGCATAGTGGCATTGGTTTGAGGTTTCTAGGTCTCCCAATACTTAAACCCTAAACCTCAAACCAATGCCTATCTGAAATCTGCAGGTTGTTAATACAGGACGCGGAAAGTAAACCTTAAACCAACAACAAGAAAAGCACGTAACAGTGATATTTCCACTATTACGTGCTTTCTTTTAGTAACTCGTGACTGGTGACTAGGAAGAAATCAATCTCCCAATCAGGAGTCGCCAATCTACCAGTCACCCTTACAATCCGAACCGTGCAAAAATTTCATCTACATGTACCAGCATCGGTTTGTAGTCGAAGCAAGCTTTGATTTCTTCTTCGTTCAGATATTTTCTCACATCTTCATCTTTGCAGAGGTTTTCGTAGAAATCTTCTCCCTGGAGCCAGCGCTTCATAGCATTTCTCTGTACCCAGCGATAGGCTGTATCACGATAAGCGCCTTTGGCTACCAATGCCAAAAGGACTCTTGGACTATAGATAAGGCCACCGGTCATATTGAGATCTGCCAGCATTTTTTCCGGATATACCAGGAGTTTATCAATGAGATTGGTAGTCTGGTCAAGGATATAATCCAGTGCAATAGTAGCATCAGGAATCATCACTCTTTCAACAGAAGAGTGGGAAATATCTCTTTCATGCCACAGGGGAATGTCTTCAAAAGCAGGAAGGCTATAGCCTTGAATAAGACGAGCCATGCCGCAGATTCTTTCAGATTTAACAGGATTTCTCTTGTGTGGCATAGCAGAGGAGCCCTTCTGTTTCGGGCTGAAATATTCTTCTGCTTCCCTCACTTCTGTTCTCTGGAGATGACGGACTTCCAGTGCAATCTGTGCCAGAACGCCAGCAATGACACCTAAGGTGGTGATGTATTCCGCATGATGGTCACGCTGTACTACCTGGGTGGCCACCACTTCTCTTTTAAGACCCATTTTCTGGCAAACATATTCTTCTACATAAGGATCAATATCTGCATAGGTACCTACTGCACCAGAAAGTTTGCCTACAGCCATTTCTTCTGCAGCCCGCTTCATACGTTCAATATTTCTCAAGGTTTCAGAATACCAAAGGAGCAACTTAAGACCAAATGTGGTTGGTTCTGCATGTACCCCATGGGTTCTACCAATGGTTGGTGTATGTTTGAATTCCACAGCTCTTCTCTTTAGTACTTCTGCCAGTTTCTCAAGGTCATTCAGGAGAACTTCAGAAGCCTGTTTGATCTGTACATTAAGGCCTGTATCTTTTACATCTGTGGAAGTAAGACCCATATGAATGTACTTTGCATCATCCCCTACGTATTCCCCTACGTTGGTAAGGAAAGCAATGATGTCATGGTTAATTTCACGATCGATTTCATGAATGCGGTCTACATCAAAATTGGCTTTGGCTTTGATGACTTCTACCGCTTCTTTCGGAATGCGGCCCAACTGTGCATTGGCTTCGCAGGCTGCAATTTCCACATCAAGCATTGTCTGCCATTCATTTCTTTCGTTCCAGATTTTTTCCATCACTGGACGTGTGTACCTCGGTATCATTAGATATCTCCCTTCGGTTGACCAATACGGGCGGCAATTTCCCGTCCTACTACCACACCGGCTGCGGATGCCTGCGCTAGGCCTCTGGTGATGCCGGCTCCATCACCAATGGCGAAGAAATTAGGTATCTTCGTCTCCAATTGGTTGGAAAGTTCGATCCGGGATGAATAGAACTTCACCTCCACCCCATACAGAAGGGTGTGACGAGAGTTTGCTCCCGGTGCCACTTCATCCAACGCTTCAAACATCTCCATAATATCCTTTAAGAAGCGATATGGCAAGACCAAAGATAAATCTCCTGGCGTAGCAGAAGTCATGGTAGGATTAACGAGACCTCTTCTAATACGCTCTTCCGTAGAACGACGGCCATCTCTTAAATCTCCTAAACGTTGTACAATAGGTCCGCCTCCTAGCATATTGGCAAGGGTGGCAATATATTTTCCATATTCGATAGGTTCATGAAATGGATGGGTGAATTGTTTAGACACCAAAATAGCAAAATTGGTATTATCACTCTTCTTATGGGCATAGGAATGGCCATTGACCGTCATAAGACCATTGTTATTTTCAGTAACCACAAATCCATAAGGATTCATACAGAACGTCCGCACCCGATCGTCAAAAGATTTGGAAAAATACACCAATTTAGATTCATAGCAAATCTTGGTGATAGGTTCAAATATTTCTGCTGGAGATTCCACGCGAACACCGATATCTACGGCATTGGAATCTGTATGTAACCCCAGTCTTTGGGCTTCATGGGAAAACCATTCTGCCCCATCACGACCAGGAGCAGCCACCAAGTACTTACAGTGATAAGTCTCACCACCAGCTACAACGCCTTGGACTATCTTGTCATCACTGACCAGGATGGTATCTACCGGACATTCTGAAAGGACTGTCACATGGGGCGGCAAAGCATCTCTCATGTGTGTCAAGATTTCTCCATTTACATCAGTCCCTAAGTGACGAATACGAGCTGGAATAAAAGCTAGATCGGCAGCAGCAGCGCGGCGTTTTAAGTCATGAATTTCCTCTTTATATTCATCCCCATATACCTTACGGCCTTCACCACCATACTGGCAGTACACTTTATCCACATAGGAAATCAGTCGTGCCAACTGCCCTTTATTCATATAATCATCCAAATTGCCCCCATAATCGGTCGTAAGAGTCAATTTCCCATCAGAGAATGCTCCTGCACCGCCCCAGCCAGATACGATATTGGCTCTTCGATCTGCTGGTGGTGCCTTGCGGTCCTTATTGAGCGCGATACGCTCACGGATATCTAGCCCCTTTTCTAATATCAGAATAGAAAGCCCTGTATCTGCCAATTCCAGCGCCGTAAAAATCCCCGCAGGGCCAGCACCAATGATGATGACATCGTAACTTTTTGCCATAGAAATCCCCCAATTCATAATATAGACGACAAATAAGATGGATATCACATGGGAATTTTGTTGAGATTGGTTGTTAGTTGTTTGTTGTTTGG
>DJPC01000011.1:15369-15521 GCA_002439665.1 Dialister sp. UBA6422 | reverse complement strand
ATCACTTTCTGCATGATTTTTTCAATGATAGCCCTAAGTCCTCTAGCACCTGTATTTCTTTCAATGGCTTGGCGCGCAATGGCACGGATGGCTTTGTCATCAAATTCCAATTGTACATGATCCATGGCTAGCAGCTTCTGATACTGCTTTAC
>DJPC01000011.1:0-15340 GCA_002439665.1 Dialister sp. UBA6422 | reverse complement strand
AGAGCATTTTTTGGTTCTGTCAGAATACGTACCAAAGCGTCTTCATCCAATGGATTCAGAGTCACAATGACAGGCAGACGACCAATAAATTCAGGAATGAGGCCGAACTTGAGAAGATCTTCTGGCTGTACCTGCTTGAGCAGATCTGTCATATTTTTATCTTCTTTCTTTTCAATATCTGCGCCAAATCCCATGACACTCTTGGTGAGTCGACGGTCGATGACTTTATCAATACCGGCAAACGCACCTCCACAGATGAATAGGATATTGCTAGTATCAATGCGAATCATTTCCTGATTTGGATGTTTGCGCCCACCCTGGGGTGGTACGCTGGCTACGGTGCCTTCCAAAATTTTCAAAAGTGCCTGTTGTACGCCTTCACCAGATACATCTCGGGTAATGGAAACGTTTTCTGTTTTTCTGGCGATTTTATCGATTTCGTCAATGTATACGATTCCTCTTTCCGCTTTTTCGATATCATAATCAGCTGCCTGGATAAGACGGAGCAGAATATTTTCTACATCCTCCCCTACATAGCCAGCTTCTGTTAGTGTAGTCGCATCGGAAATCGCAAAGGGTACATTCAAGAACCGAGCCATTGTCTGAGCCAAAAGGGTTTTACCACTACCAGTAGGTCCTAACATAACGATATTGGACTTCTGAAGTTCCACATCATCACTATCTCCTGCATACTGGATACGTTTATAGTGATTGTATACAGCAACAGCCAAAGCTATTTTAGCATCATCTTGACCAATGACATATTGATCCATGTATTTTTTTAATTCTTCTGGAGCAGATAATTTGACCTTGGGCAAATTCTTTTTCTTCTTATCTGCTTTCATTTCTTCTCGAAGAATATTTTCACATACTTCAATGCATTCATTGCAGATATATACACCGGGACCAGCGATCAGTTTTTCCACTTCATCGCTAGAACGTCCACAAAAACTGCAAACTGGCTGTCCTTCATTTTTCTGTTTCACAGAAGGCCTCCTTATTTCTTCAATGCAGCCAATTCATTACGAGTCAAAATATGGTCGATAAGACCATACTCTTTGGCCATCTGGGCTGTCATGAAATTATCTCTTTCCGTATCTCTCTGAATGGTTTCCAAGGACTGTCCACTGTGATGAGCCAAAATCCCATTCAATTCTTCACGGAGACGAAGAATTTCTCTAGCGTGGATTTCAATTTCGGTAGCCTGTCCCTGTACACCACCCAAAGGCTGATGAATCATCACATTGGAATGAGGCAGTGCATACCGTTTTCCAGCAGCACCAGCAGTTAGAAGCACCGCTGCCATGGAAGCACAAGAACCAATGCAAATGGTCGATACATCGGGCCGGATATATTGCATCGTATCATAAATCGCAAGACCAGCAGTGACAACGCCACCAGGACTATTGATATACAAATGGATATCCTTAGACGGGTCTTCTGCTTCCAAGAAGAGAAGCTGGGCAATGATGATATTGGCCATGTGGTCTTCGATCTGACCATCCAGAAAAATGATACGGTCTTTAAGAAGACGGGAATAAATATCATAAGAACGCTCGCCACGAGCTGTCTGTTCTACCACAATCGGTACATATGCCATACGTAAACACCCTTTCTTTTCATATAAACACATAGAGTCATTAAAAAGTATGACCTTTTGAATCAATGAGTAATGGGGACGAAAAGTGAAAATAGAGGAAGCGCATTCTATGCCTATGCCGCTCTATCCCTAATTTTCCACCCACAAATCTCTAGTCCCTACATGTGCACAAAGAGACGCCGGTTGCCCCGCGTCTCTTCTGCTGCCCCGACTAGCGGGTCGTTATAGATTTTTAAGTGAAATTATTTTGCTTCTGCAGCCAAAATGGTTTCAATAATTTCTGCTTTTTTAGCCTTAGATTCCAGTGCAATGCCCTTTTCCTGTGCATAAGCTTTCAGATCTTTTACGGTCATAGCATTCAAATCTTCTGCTGTTTTAGGCGCTGCTGCAGCCGGTGCTTCAGCAGCTTCTGCTTCTTTTTTATCAGCTTCTGCTTTTTTGGCAGCGCCATAAATGAAAGCAGCTGCTTTCTTGCGGAGTACGGAATCAACCAGCATACCTACGCGGTTTTCTTCCTTAATAATCTTCATGACATCTTTTGGATCTGCATTGAACTGGTGAGCCATGCTGTATACTTCCATGGACAGATCCTGGTTGGTGACCTGCAAATCTTCTTTTTCTGCAATAGCTTCCAATACCAGACCCTGGCGTACCTGTTCAGCAGCGGTCTTTTCGTAGTTTTTGCGGAACTGTTCTACGGTCTGACCGATGTTTTTCAGATAATCGTCCAGCTTCATATTTCTGGATTCCAGATTCATCTTTACTTCTTCCAGAATTTCGTCAATGCGCTGTTCTACCATTTCCTGCGGAACATCTACTTTAGCATTAGCTACTGCCTGGTCAACCAGTGCTTCATGATAAGCTTCTTCTGCCTGCTGAAGAGCCTGGAGCTGCATCTGCTTTTTAATGGAAGCTTTCAGTTCATCCAAGGTTTCAAACTGGCTGATAGATTTAGCAAATTCATCGTTCAGTTCTGGCAGCTGTTTGCGTTTTACATCAGCTACATGAACTTTAAATTCTGCTTCCTTACCTTTCAGAGCATCTACAAAGTAGGTTTCTGGGAAAGTAACTTTGACTTCTACATCGTCGCCTGCTTTATGGCCTTCCAGCTGTTCTTCAAAGCCAGGGATAAAGCTCTGGGAACCGATTTCCAGTGGATAAGTCTTACCTTCGCCACCTTCGAAAGGTTTGCCATCTACATAGCCTTTGAAGTCGATGACTGCATAGTCACCCTTAGCTAAAGTAGCGCCTTCTTCTGCTTTTTCCAGACGAGCGCTCTGTTCAGCTGCTTTTTTCAGTTCTTCATTGACTGCATCATCGGTTACTTCTGGATTTTCATGTTTAGCTTCCAGACCTTTGTAATTGCCCAGTTCTACGTCTGGACGCTTTACAAAAGTAGCGGTGAATGTAGCACCGTCTTTTTCAGAGAAAGTACCTTCTTTTACGTCAGCCTGGGTAACAGGAATCAGTTTTTCCTGTTTCAAAGCATCGGTAAGAGCACCATTGATAACGATATCTTTAGCTTCTGCTTCGATAGCTTCTTTGCCAAAATGCATTTCCAGGATCTTGCGATTGGCTTTGCCCTTACGGAAACCAGGAATCTTTACCTGATTTGCGATACGAGCTACCGCAGTTTTGAATCCTTTCTGTACTGCTTCTGCCGGCAGTTCAATGCTCAGAGATACCTTGTGCTGGTCCAGTGCCTCTACTTTTACGTTCATAAAAATTATTCCTCCTTAAGTCGGTTTTCCGACAAATTGATACCATCTTTTATCTTTACAGAAATACGACAAATCGCAAGTTATATTTTATCACAGTCTTCTAAAAAATACAAATTCCTACTTATTATAAGTGTTTGATAAAGAAGATAGGGAAACATGATGGATTATCTACCATGTCCTCACTTCATCGCCTGTATAGTCTGTATGAATTGTTTGATAACACTGTGCTGCATATTGAATCAATGGAAAGTTACATCCCATTGACTAGTAGGTAAAACGATACTTTCCAGCCCGTGCTATCCCTATCCATTCTAATCCTTCACCATTTTACAATCCCAGCGCGATACCTGCCACAGCACTGAATAAAATATACCAGATAGGATGTTTCTTGAATTTTTTAAGGGCCACAAAAATAACAAGTGCCAGAAGTATACAAGGCCAATTGAAAAGATTCATAAAAGCACCAGTATGTTCATAGAGATTCACATCCAAAAGAGAAACTTTCGCCACACCCAGTCCAGCTGCTGCGATAAGAGCAGTAGATGCTGGTCGAAGACCGTAAAAAATACGTTCCACTGTTTTTGATTGTTTGAACTTAGAAAGAAGAGCATATATAGCAGTAATAACGATAAGTGCTGGCGCAGTCAGAGACAAGGTCGTAAAAATTCCTCCAGGGATCCCCAGTGCCTGAAAGCCTGCATAGGTAGCCATATTGACTCCCAAGGGACCTGGCGTAGATTCTGAAATAGCAATCATATTGGCTATATCTTCTGCGCTGAACCAACCTGTCCGTTCCGAAATATCATACAAGAAAGGTAACGTAGCCAATCCTCCGCCCACAGCAAAAAGACCGGTTTTAAAAAATTCCCAAAACATCTGGAGCCAAATCATTTTTCTTTGCCTCCTTTTCTAGGCATCAGGATATAACCAGCTATGCCTGCAACGACTACGGAGAATACAGGAGAAATAGGTACAAATAAAGCGATGAGTAAAATCGCTAAAAAAATCAAAAGCGTTCTTTTATCTTTCACCGATTTTTTCCCCAATTTCAATACTGCATCCATGATCAGCACACATACACAAGCTCGAATACCACTAAAAGCATGGGCTACGTAAGGATTTTCTTCAAATTGCGATAAAAATAAAGCAATGACAGTGATAATGATCATGGAAGGAGTAATCACCCCAACAGTAGCAAAAACGCCTCCCCAAAATCCTTTCAATTTACATCCAATAAAAGTAGCCACATTGACCGCAATCATACCGGGCGTTACTTGTCCCAACGCATAGTAATCCATGAGCTCTTCTTCCGTCCCCCAGTGTTTATTTTCCACGATTTCCCTCTGCAAAATAGGAAGCATAGCATAACCACCACCAAAGGTAACGGCTCCCATCTTGGCAAAAATGAAAAATAACTCAAAAAGTAATTTCATAAGGTATCCTTTCTGATCTTCAAAAATAAGAAATCAACCATGGTTCAAGCCTTATCATTTATAATGATTAAGCTTTTTTCTATCATACACTGAATAGGCGAAAATAAAAAGACACGGCGCCATATAAGTCATATCATATGTGCGCCGCGCTTTAATTTTTATTATATTGTTAGGCCCTTAAAATGGACTTCAAGAAAGCCTTGGTTCTTTCGCTCTTTGGATGATCAAAGACTTCCTCACTGCTACCTTCTTCTTCCACATGTCCATCTACCATGAAAAGAATTTTATCAGATACAGATTTAGCAAAAGCCATTTCATGGGTCACAATAGCCATGGTCATGTTTTCATCAGCCAATTGCTGAATGGTTTTCAAAACTTCTCCTGTCAGCTCTGGATCCAGTGCTGATGTGGGTTCATCAAAAAGCATAATTTCCGGATCCATTGCCAAAGCCCTAGCAATAGCCACACGCTGTTTCTGCCCGCCGGAAAGATTGCCTGGATACATATCTTTTTTATTAAGAAGTCCTACTTTATTGAGCAAATCTTCCGCGATAGGCTGAATATCTTCTTTTTTCATCCTCTTCACATAAATAGGGGCTGCCATAATATTATCAAGTACTGTCATATGGGGAAATAGATTAAATGACTGAAATACCATTCCCATTTTCCCTAAAATCTCTTTTGTCTTAGCTTCTGATGCATAGGTCACCTTACCATCAGTTTCTTTGGCCAGGTATTCTCCATCTACGCAAATGGTCCCCCCCTGGATGGTTTCCAAATGATTCAAGCAACGAAGAAGTGTGCTCTTCCCAGCCCCTGAAGGCCCAATAATAGAAATAACTTCTCCCTTTTCTAATGTCATATCGACGCCGTGAAGAATGGTCTGCTTACCAAAATCTTTACGGATATGTTTCATTTCAATAAAGCTCATGGTATCCTCCTTATTCTTCATAGACTGCGTATTTCTTTTCTACATAGGCCAAAACTTTTGTCAAAACAGCTGTACATACCAAGTAGAAAACAGCAGCTACCAAAAATGGCATGGTATCAAAATCACGCTGTACAAAGGCACGAGTGACACGCATCAAATCATTCATAGCCAAAATATAGACCAAAGAGGTATCTTTGAGCAGTGTAATGGTTTCATTACCAAGAGGCGGAATGACCCGTTTTACTACCTGGGGCAGCACGATGTGCCACATGGTTTGTTTATAAGTGAATCCTAAAACCTTTGCTCCTTCATACTGTCCCTTAGGAATGGACTGGATACCACCTCTAAAGATTTCAGCAAAGTAGGCTGCATAGTTAGCCACAAAAGCAATGATAGCAGCTGGGAAATCACTGATTTGTACATTGAGCATCAGAGGCAAACCATAGTAAATAAACATGATCTGCAGCATCAGCGGTGTACCTCTCATAACATAAATGTACATGGCTGCTAACTTTCTGAAAATAGCCACTCTAGAAATACGAACCAAAGCCAAAAGGATCCCAATAGGCAATGATAACACAATGGTAATTAGAAAAATCTGGGCTGACACACCCAGTCCTGAAAACATATTTGGCAAAATTCTAAGTATGTAATCCATAAAAAGCTCCTTACTCCTTTAGTCTTTCAAACTTGCTTATCAGTTGATCCTTTTTCGCTTTGACATCCTATAATCCTGAAAATAGTGACTGGCGATTAGAAATTAAGAATTCCCAGTCACTAGTCACCCAATAGCCAATATTTTCAATTTGATCGATGCATTAGCCACGCATAGCATAACTTGTATTATTATCATACAATGAATTTAATATTTTAGCAAGATAGAGAATTAAAAAATGGAAATCTAAAGTAAAAAATGAGAATGGCTGCAAAATCATACCTCGTATAATGAAGCACTAGAAATACCTTGATGGAACAAAAATAAGAGGACACTTTATGAATAATGCCCTCTCCGCTGCTACTAGCTTCTTACCAAAAAAGAGCCATGATTTTTTCATAGCTCTTTTTACCTATAAGAACATTATTTCAGCACAACGTCTTTCCCGAACCATTTTTCAGAAATTTTAGCGGCTTCCCCACTAGCTACAACTTTATCAATACCATCATTAAGCAGTTTCACTAAGGCTTCATTATCTTTCTTGATACCAATAGAGAATGTATCCTTAGAGACAACGCCATCCAATTCTTTAAACTGGCCTGGTTTCTTTGTCATGTAATATTCAATGAGCACAGAATCAGCCAAAACAGCGTCGCAACGACCGGATTCCAAATCCATAAAGCAAGCTGCTAAATCTGGATAGGATTTGACTTCAGCAAAAGAATTTTTGAGAGCTTCATCTCGATTTAAAGCAGTTTCTGCTGTAGATGCTTCCTGAATAGAGATTTTCTTTCCCTTCAGATCGTCTGCACTCTTTACAGGACTATCATTGAGTACTGCATATACCTGGATGTTATCCATATAGGGTTTGGTGAATGCTAATTTTTTCTGTCGCTCTGGCGTCATAGTAAAACCATTCCAAATGCAATCAATCCGTCCGGAATTCAATTCTGTTTCCTTAGAAGCCCAATCAATAGGTTTGAATTCAATGGGCACACCGATTTCCTTGGAAACTGCATTGGCCATATCAATATCAAAGCCCACGATTTTACCACTGTCATCACGGAAGCCCATAGGTGCAAAGGTATCATCCATACCAGCAACAATTTTAGTAGGCTTACCACCAGCCGTGTTACTGCTGGCAGGCTTCTGCTCTCCACCACAGCCAGCTAACATGCCTGCTGCCCCTACAGCCAAAGCCCCCACGAGCAACACTTTTTTCCAATTCATTTTCATAACGGATCTCCCCCTGTTTCTTCTCTTCATTTCTTTATTTGCGTAAAGTATTATTGATGTACTAATCATATCTCATAGAAATCCTTTTGTCAAATAAAGAATTAACATATTAATGTTTTTTGTAAGCAAATGAGTCAATCATACAAATAACAACAAATGATCATCCTACTGACTTCCTTATAAAAAAGAAACATTCCCTATACGCAACAGGCGAAAGAGTACCGTCCATTTCTTTTGGTCAATAAGTATCATAACCTATTGCTATAAATATATTTCTTCCTGCAAAATAAGAAACTATATAGAAGAATCTTTCTTTACCTATCTTTGGGAATGAAAAGTGAAATCGAAGGAAATATCGAATATAACCCTTTCCTTTTCCGTGTTATAATAAGAAAAAGTACATGGAGGTACACGATCATGACCATGCCTATTACATTCAACATGTCTATCGGAAGTGAAAAGCCCCATTCGGGCACACAAAAGGTATGTCCTTTCTGTCATGTGGAAAATCTCACCCACATTTTAGATCGCAAGGATGATATCATTTGGTTAATGAATAAATATCCAGTCTTTGAAAAAACAGTACCTACTGTCATTGTAGAAACATCAGATCATTTAGGTGAATTATCTACCTATACCCCAGATAAGCTTCACCAAGTAATTTCCTTTGGTTTATCCAAATGGGCAGATATGGAAAAGGACAAACGGTTTCAATCGGTCATTTATTTCCGCAACTTTGGTCCCACCTCTGGTGGATCCCAAAGACATCCTCATTCTCAAATCATCGGACTAGAAGACTACGACTACAGAGATAATTTGCTCCATGAAAACTTCCTAGGTACCATTGTTCACGAAGATAATGATTGCTATGCCTCTTTAGCAGATTACCCCATCAGTGGTGTTGGCGAATTGAATGTTACCATGAAAGCAGATGGACATCCTGATGGATTTGCAGATGCTATACAGACCATGGCCCAATTTGTATTGCAAGATTTTCCTATGCACTGCAACAGTTACAATATTTTCTTCTATCACATGAAACATATTCATGCCAAAATATTTCCTCGCTTCACTGCCAGTCCCCTTTATATGGGGTACCGTATCACCAATGTGCTAGATGATGTGAGCAAAAAACACATCATTGATACTTTACGGTCAGAAAAATACTTTGGCTAAATGCCAAGGGATGACAAATCCCTTCTATTTTCTTAGAATGACACAATGAATTTGTGTCGTTATGATAAAGAGGTTTTCATGAAATTATATGCTTTCAGTGATTTCCATCTCTCCGGCGATCCACCGACGAAACCGATGGATATTTTCGGAGAGAATTGGAAAAATCACAGAGAAAAAATCATTAAGTCTTGGAAAGAAACGATTCGCCCAGAAGATACTGTCATCATGGCGGGAGATCTTTCTTGGGCCATGAGCATGGAAAGTGCCTTAAGTGATCTAGCTATGTTAGGAAGTCTTCCCGGACGAAAAATTTTAGTCCGAGGAAATCATGATTTCTGGTGGTCCACGGTTACGAAAATGACAAATATGACCCATGGAGCTTTTGAGTTTATTCATAATTCTGCTATTCAGGTAGGAAATGTGGCCTTAGCAGGTACTCGCGGATGGATTTCAGAGACATCAAAAAAATTTACCGAAACGGATCGAGCCATTATTCTAAGAGAAGAAGGTCGCATGGAACGTTCCTTGGAATTGGCGCAGCAAATGAAGGTGGATAAAATTATTGCTGTCCTTCACTATCCACCTTTTGATGAATCTCGCACCCCTTCTCATATGATGGATATTATTAAGAAGCATGGAGCTAGCGAATGCATTTATGGTCATATTCATGGAGCACCAAATTTTGTCAATTTGCCAGAAGAATTAGAAGGTATTCCTCTCCATCTCACCAGTGCGGACTACTTAGATTTCAAACCTTATTTTATTTGTAACCTGGAGGAACCTCATGCATAAGCTCGCAGAAAGTAAAATGCTCTCCGGATTCATCTATGGTGATCCTCGGATGAACGAATATATATACCTCCCAGGCAGCGAACTAGATAGTGACCATCCCATGCTAGTTTACGAAATCGATGATAGCCGCCAGGATGTCACGATGGCGGAAGCACTTTCCATCATAGAAAAACGCAGTCTTAAACCCTGCAAACATCCAATATTTGGCCAAAATACAATGCGCTAAGTGCATCATGCAAAATCCAAAATGATAATAATCCCTATACACCTAGGGTGATCAATGGATTTTTTAGAAAAAGAAGATACAAATATACTTTTATACATGCAAAAAGGACTTGAATGACAAAGCTTCATTCCAAGTCCTTTTTGTATGTATAAATGGACTAGCTTTTCCTGTGATAAGTGCTACACTCTCTTTGGGGTCCACTTCATATCAATCTTATGGCTTCATTTCCAAAACTGCCATATGCCGGCCAGTCCTTCCGCCAGATTTGCGATAAGAATAAAATAAATCATCCTGCGCATAAGTAGAAATGCCACAGTCTTCGATATGTTCCTGGGGAATTCCTTCTTTTTCCAGTAAAAGACGATTGGCACCATGCAAATCAAAGAAATATTTTCCATTTTCTTTTTTACGAGACAGGGTTTGCATCTCTTTGGGCGAAAACAGATGTTGAAACGCTTCTATGACATCCATTCCCACTTCAAAATCATCCTTACCGATGGCAGGCCCAATGGCACAGAGAATATCTTCCCCTTTGCATCCAAACACCCTTTTCATCTTTTCAATAGTTTTCCCTGCAATATTTCCTGCAGTTCCTCTCCAGCCGCCATGAGAAAGAGCAATAACTTTTTTCACAGGGTCGTAAAAAAGAAGGGGCGTACAATCAGCATAATTCATGATAATCGGTACCTGTTTTTCTGCCGTCATCAATCCATCACAATTAGGAATGGTATTTTCCATGGACAATGCTCCACGTCCGCAATCCTTTTTTCCCACCACTTCCACATGGGTACCATGGACTTGTTTAGCACAAACAAGTCGAGACGCATCACTTCCCAAGGCATGAAAGAATCGTTTCCGATTTTCCAGCACAGCTGCCACATCATCCCCTGTAGGAAGTCCCATATTGAGAGAATCAAAGGGCGGCTTGCTCACTCCTCCTAACCGAGTCGATACAGCAGCAATCAACGGATACTTTTGAAATATAGTAAACGTCACATAAGAAATACCATCTTTTGTTATAAGTTTCATTTTGACTCGCCTCATTTTGATTATACACATGATGACTTACTGTAGATGATTGGTTGTTATATGGCCAACAACCAATCATTCGTACCGCTATCTACATGAAAAATTCTCTATACTTCTTAATGTAGATAGCAGAAAATTCATTCTCTAATCGTTAGCTACTATCCCTCTACAAATAAGCCGTTTCATATCCTCCGACACGGGAGCTACCCATTTCATTTCCTCTCCTGTCACTGGATGATGCAAGCTAACAGAATAGGCATGAAGAGCTTGCCGGGAAATCAGATCACATGGTCCTCCATAGAGATCATCTCCTAAGAGTGGATGTCCCAAACTTTGGAAATGGACCCGAATCTGATGAGTACGACCAGTGAGAAGATGAATTTTCAAAAGGGAATAGGTTTCCATTTCTTCTAACACTTCATAATCTGTCACCGCTCTTTTTCCATCATCCCTAACCATCCACTCTACAATACTATTTGGTTTCCGTCCTATAGGACGGTCAATACGCCCCTTCTTTTCCTTCAAATGTCCAGAAATAAGTGCTACATATTCCCTATAAATCTGATCATGGCTATGGGATAAATCATATTGTCCCTTAGCTGATTTAGCTACCACCACCAAGCCGGTGGTATTTCTATCTAGCCTATAAATGGGATGAATGCCAGCTTCTATATGATTTTTTTTGAAATAGCCTGCTATGGCATTGACCAGTGTATCATAAATCCCATGGGCAGTGGGATGGATGATCATACCAGGACCCTTATTGACCACCAAAAGCGTGTCATCTTCATACACAATAGAGAGAGGTATATCTGCCGGCACGATATCACTTTCCTCGCTCCATTCTAAAAGTACCTCATCCCCTACATGAAGCGGTGTCCTAGCATTATGGATATCCACTCCATTCACTGTGACCCTTCCATTCCATTTGATTCTCTTCCATAATCCAGCTGATAAATGATGGGTTCGTTTCACCACATCTTTGACCATGCGGCCTTCCATCTCATTGGATACAATAAATTGAATTTGCAATATATGCTTCTCCCTATATAATCATTCTAAAGATATGACCTCATTATAGCACGAAAAAGAAATAGCAAAAAAGCACCGCTCCCATACGCTCCCATAAGGTGCAGTGCTTTCCCCTCTACCATAAAACATGAGCCTATACTCTTTTTAGCACAAGAATGTATCTTATAGATCCAATCCTAATAATCCCATTCTTTATTCTAATGCCACAAATGCCTCCGCTGGAGCGGGTCTACTATAAAAGAAACCTTGGGCATAGCGACACCCCAAAGATTGCAAAAGTTTGGCTTCTTCTTGATTTTCTACTCCTTCTGCAAGAATTCCTAAATCTAAAGTTTGAGCCAACTGGATGATGCAACCAATCACAGCAGCTCTCTTGGAGTCTGTTAGTGCTTTACTTAAAAAAGAACGATCCAGCTTCAACAGATCCACCGGCATATCTGCTAAAAGGGACAAAGAAGATTCTCCTGTTCCGAAATCATCCATTTCGATGACAAATCCCAATTTCCTAAATTCCTGTACCTTTTGTAACACCATGTCAGAGTCTTTCACATAAGAGCGTTCCAATATTTCCAAATGCAGTAAAGAGGCAGACACTTGATATTTGGTCACCAAATTTTGGAGCACCTGGAGCAAATCGGGACGATATAAATCATTCCTTGCGATGTTAACAGAAATCGGCAGCGCCCTTTTCCCTAGACGCATTCGCTGGTGTAAAACTTTACAAGCTTCTTCCCATATGTATTGATCCACTTCGTAAATCAAATCTTCTCGTTCCAAAAGAGGAATAAATACACCAGGCGAAATCATTCCTTTTGTCGGATGCTGCCAACGCACCAGACCTTCCGCTCCTATCACCTGTCCAGTCACCATATCTACTTTAGGTTGTAAATAGAGCTGGAGCTGCCTTCTTACAATGGCTTCTTGTATACCGTCCAAAATCAGATGGTTGTCTGCAATCTGCTCCTTTAACTTGTGATCATAAAAAAGTGCTGCCGTATTTCTTTGATTTTGCGCCAAATCTAAGGCCAACAAAGCCTTATCACAAAGAGATTGGACACTGACTGCTTCTCCAGCCTTCCTTTCTGCTACCCCCATATGTGCCAAAATATGATTCGGCAAGGGATATTCTTCAAAAAAAGTCTTCAATTTCTCTTCTAACATATCACATACATGCTGCTCTGAAGAAACTAGCATGTATAATGTGATCGAAGAACCGCGTCCAAAAAGCACTTGATTCGTAGGTAAAAGCCCTACCATAAAAAGTGCCAATTTCTGCAACAGCTGATTGCCTGCTTTTTCTCCAAAAAATTCTTTAATCACCCTAAAACGAGATAAATTAAGAACAATCAACTGGTAAGATTTCTCTAAATGAAGCTGTAATATCTCCTCTGCCCTCTTTTCAAAAGCAGGCAGACGGTAAAATCCAGTCAAATCGTCTCGTTCTAAAATAGAAATAGTATCATTGGCCTTTTGAACATCTTCCATAGCCCGTTTCAGTCGTTGATTATTTTTCACTAATGCCCGTTCTGAATTAATCAACTGGTTATTGATTTGCTGGATTTCATAATATTCATCATGATAAGGAATCTGTAGATGCTTGTCCGCCCAACTTTGTGCTTCCACACGTTCATTCTCTATATGTTCTAATTCCGATAAACTGTCTACATAGGATAAAATCACAACAAAATATTTAGGATAGGTATACATAAAAGCGGTGATGTTTTTATGATCATGTAAAGATCGCAAATGAAGAAGATTTTGCCGTGACTTTGCCAAATCTTCCACACATTTCAAAGGATTGGCATCTGTCACAAAAGATGTTAGATTATCCCCTATTTGAATAGGTAAATGTCCCGATTCATGCAGTACCTTCCGCACATTCCATTTCCGATCACACAGAAATACACTCCAACTCATCGGTTCCTCACTATCAATTTTAAAAAATTATTATTCTAAGGAAGTATTGACTTCTTTTAAAAGAGAAATCGCATCAGTTCCATAAAAATCAATGGGCCACTTTCTCCAGATTTCATGAGTACTTAAGAAAGCTCGCCCACCTACCGCTATTTTCAAAGCCGGATAGGATCTCCGCACAACTTTCACCAATTCCTGACACACCATCAAGTGCTGCGGCATGGTCACAGAAAAAGCCACTAAATCAGGATGATTCTCTTTAATGGCTTGCATCACCCCATCTAGCGGCACTGCTGCCCCTAAATAAATAGTGTCCCAGCCGTCATTCTCAAACACATCAGTCAACATGCGAGCTCCCATTTCATGAAGCTCACTTCCTGGACAAGCACACAATAGGCATCGATTTTTTCTTTCTGTAGAAAAAATCACCGGATACAATTGGGTCATAGCCATCTGAGTCACCGAGGTACAATAATGTTCCAAATCCACTCCGATTTTAGCGCCATGCCATAAATCGCCTACACGACGCATACTTTCGGCCAAAATTTTGATATAAATATCATTGACAGGGATCCCGTCAGCCAAAAATTTCTGTATCAAGTACATGGACTGTTTTCGCTTTTTCTCTAAAAGGCTCTGCATATATAACTCAATTTCATGTTCATAAGAAGAACTACTTTTAGGTTTTTCCGCAGCCTGATACTGGCGAATAGCTTCCTCTGTTTTAACAAGCAACTCATCTAACCTAGGCTGCTTATCTTGGCTCACCACCTGTTTGACCCCTTGACGAATATATTCCAAATGCCCAATCACATAGGACTTCATTTCATCTGCACTTTTATGTTTCATCAGAGAAGCCATCAATTCATAGAGCCATACCCCGTAATTTTCCATAATACGACTATCATTTAGCATATAAGCAGTATACAGAAAATCCACATTGTACCTGGTATCTCTATAAATAATCTGTTTAATTTTTTCGCTTAAAGAAGAAAAATAGGCCTGTTCTGCTGTCTCTTGTAGTCTGTAGGATGTTTCCACGACATTTTGAAATTCCATTTCATAATCCACCCAAAGCAGCCCCATGATATATTCTTCTACCCCCCCCGAAAAAAATAATTGTAAACGATGAATAATATATATTTTTAGTATATGATTTGGTAAATAAAAAAGCAACTAATTTGCAAGAAATTATAATGACTAGAAAAAAAGATAAATGCAATTTTCTTTTTATAGAGATGGCACATTCATGAATGTGTAATATGTACTCAATGAAAAATACCACTTCTCTCTACTCTTTAATAACGCGTAATCTTGTATGGCTTCAGAGCATGGATACACGAAAAGAAATGATAACATTATGTATTGTTGCTCTATCATTCACTATATATATGAAATAGCACAATCATAGAGAACATTATCAGCACCCACCATATAATAACCCCTCCAGACACTTTCATGAATTCCTCTCAGTAGTTCCAGGTAAAACAATCCATCTATGAAGGAAATAAAAAAGACTCAACCATTTTCATGATCAAGTCTTTCCCTTACTCAGCAGCTTGTTTACTCAGCAGCTTGTTCCTCTCGGCGATTCC
>DJPC01000054.1 GCA_002439665.1 Dialister sp. UBA6422 | reverse complement strand
GATGAGCTGAAATAAAAAATAAATAAGCATGGAAGCTGCATCTCATACCAATTTCTGATTTCAACCTGCTATGACCGAGCCTAGAGCTAGTATGTTCTTTTGGAATATATGAAAAGCGCTGCTGCTGATTAGTGGGGGGTATCATATGGTTATCCAAAGGCATCTATGCTTATTTGTCGTGCTCTCATAAAGGGAGCTGTGATTGGCAGTCAAGAAACACGCATTGTATTTGCTAGGACTTCATAGTACAATGAATAGAATAATTTCGATCTAATAGGATCGCGTATCAAAAGGAGAATATGATGAAGGAACCCTCTATATCCCCAGTGGTGAAATGGGTGGGTGGCAAGCGGCAGCTTTTATCTGCCCTATTACCCTATGTCAAAAAGCAGCCTTACACCCGCTATATCGAACCTTTTATCGGGGGGGGGAGCGCTCTTATTGGCGCTGCTGCCAGAAAAGGCGATTATCAATGATTACAATAAGGAACTGATCAACGTCTATGAAGTGATTCAAAACGATGTGTCATCCTTGATTGCCTGCCTAATGGAACATGAAAAGAAGCATAGCAAAGCATATTTTTATGCTATTAGGAGTGAAGATAGGAAGGAGGATTTTAAGAGTACATCTCCCGTAGATCGGGCAGCTCGTTTTTTGTATCTCAATAAAACTTGTTATAATGGCCTTTTTCGTGTCAACGCTAAGGGCCAATTTAACGTGCCTTTTGGACAATATAAACATCCCAATATTGTCAATCGAGAAGGGCTTATTGCATTAGCCAAGTATTTCACTGAAAACCAAGTGCATATCTATAGTAAGGACTATGCGGACATTCTTGCTATGGCCCATCCTGGCGATTTCGTGTATCTAGATCCTCCTTATATGCCGCTATCAGAGTCCTCTTCTTTTACCAGTTATACAGATAAAGGATTTTCTTATAAAGAACAGGTACGTCTTCGTAATGAGTGTAACAAGCTTAGAGACAAAGATATTTCCTTTATAGAATCCAATTCAGATTGTCAAGCTGTTCGAGAGTTGTATAAGGACTATACCATTATCACCGTCAAGGCAGCTAGGAGTATCAACAGTAAGGCCTCCAAACGGGGGAAAATCAATGAAGTTTTGATTCTTTCTGGTGTGGAGGTGTAGGAATATGAAGAGAAATTTTGAGGAATGGTTATCTACTTTTCGAGATAGCATTGCCAGTTATGATTACTATACCGATTTCCATAAGGTCTACAAAAATATAGACAGTATTAAAGTAGAATTGAATATTTTAAATTCTCTCATTGGGTCAAGTCATATTGAAAAAGAATTTGAAGATATTGTTTTTCGCTATCCGGAAGTATTGAAGTGTATCCCTATTCTGCTAGCAGTTCGCAATAGTGAAATTTACGTGATGGATGAAGATGGGACGTATACATACGATTTTAAAAAACAGAATTATAGTCTGGAACAGTATAAAATCTTTATGGAAAAAACTGGTTTATTTGAACTCATGGCAGGACATCACATAAGGAATTTGATGGACTATGTAACAGGCGTAGAGACTGGTCTTGATTCCAATGGACGCAAAAATAGAGGCGGGCATTTGATGGAAAATCTAGTGGAAAAATTTATACAAAAAGCGGGGTTTACAAAGGACAAGGACTATTTCAAAGAAATGTATATCCATGAGATTCATCAAAAATGGGGCGTTGATTTGTCAGCTGTGTCCAATCACGGGAAAGCAGAGAAAAGATTTGATTATGTCATTAAGACGGAGCAAATGATTTATGTAATTGAGACTAATTTCTATACAAGCGGTGGTTCAAAGCTCAATGAAACTGCACGGAGTTATAAAACCATTACTCATGAAGTTGCTATGATTCCAGGCGTGACCTTTGTATGGCTGACTGATGGGAAAGGTTGGAAAAGCGCTAGAAAAAATCTTGAAGAAACTTTCGATGTATTGGATACCATATACAATATACAGGATCTAGAAAATGGAATCCTAGAAAAAATCACAGGAGCTTCCTATGAAGAAGATACAATGGGAGCCTGAAAATTTTGAACTAGAGATGAATACGGTATGGGATTTTCCAAACCGTGGTAAGTGGGCGACCCATGATGCTAAGTATCGGGGAAATTGGTCACCCTATATTCCTAGAAATTTACTTCTTCGCTATTCTAAGAAGGGTGACTGGGTGCTCGATCAGTTTGCCGGTGGGGGTACTACCTTAGTGGAAGCTAAATTATTAGGGAGACATAGTATAGGCCTAGATGTTAATCCAAAGGCTTTAGAACGGTGCCGCGAAAAATGCGATTTCCCATGGGAAAAAGGAGGAGACGTTGTGATACAGGAAGGGGATGCTAGAAATCTATCTTTTATTTCTGATGATTCTATCGATTTTATCTGTACCCATCCTCCCTATGCAGATATTATCCAATATAGCGAGGATATTCAAAGCGATTTATCTCATTGCCGGCATGATGATTTTTTGAGGGAAATGAAAAAAGTGGCACATGAAAGTTTTCGGGTACTGAAGAAGGGAAAATTTTGCGCTATCCTCATGGGAGATACTCGTAAAAAAGGATGTATGATTCCTTTGAGTTTTGAGGTGATGCAAATTTTCTTAGATGTAGGATTTACTTTAAAAGAATTGATTGTAAAAACTCAGCACAATTGCCGTGCTACTGGTTTCTGGAAAACAAACAGCGTGAAATATAATTTCTTACTTATTGCTCATGAGCATTTATTTGTTTTTAGAAAATAAGATGGATGATTAGTGAGACTGATATGACTAGTGCCTATCATTTATATACCAATACTGCTAGATTTGATGGTATCCTTTTATACCATCAAATTTAGCGGTATTTTTTCTTGGTATAAAAATTGAAAGCAAATAATGAAATAGTAAAAATGACATAGTCATCGTAAGAAAGTATATCCACGTCTTCGGGTGTTTCCTTTCTATGTTATAATAAAACATATATGAATAGGAATCAGTGCTATGCGGATTCTGTGTTATGTTTTATTACCTATGGCGCACTTTTTACTACATACTGTTTTTTACGAAAGGAGCATATCCCTATGTCTTCTATCAAAATGATTGC
>DJPC01000095.1 GCA_002439665.1 Dialister sp. UBA6422 | reverse complement strand
GGGAAATTTGATGTAGGCGCTACCACAGATGGTAAAACCACTTTAGAGTGTGACTATATCAAAATAGACATTGATGGGGAAACCAAACTGGAATTGGATAAGTACAATTTTGTTTGCAATATCGATGGTGTAAATTACTTAGAAGACGTCAAGGACGCACTGGGGATGTAATAAAAAAAGCCTCACATGACGTGAGGTTTTTCATTATCTTTCATAAGGAGAAGCCATGGCTATTACTATTAAATTGAAAAAAGCTGTACATGTCAAAGGCAAGGAAGTCACCACCGTGACTCTTGATTTTGATAAGCTTACAGGAAATGATTTGATTGCTGCTGAAGCAGAAGCTAGAGTACTGAAAGCGGGTGAGGCTTCGGTATTTGCTTCTATGAAATACCAGGCTGTTGTAGCAGCCAAAGCTATCGGATGTCCCGTTGACGACATCTTTGATTTAGGGGCTACCGACTTCAAAGCAATCATAACACCGACAATAAATTTTCTCGTGGGGTAGTGGATGAAACCACAGGAATACGCCCCATCAAAAAACTGGCGCTGCAGATGGCTATGGCCACCTACACGCCAGTTAGCTTTTATCTATCAATCCCATTACAACGTCTCGTGGAATATGCAGACATAGCCGAAGAGATAAGTAAAAGGAGATAACTAAAAGGGAGGTTTTCCTTTACTCTTTCTAACTGCACAAAGGAAACGATAGGTCGTATATATGCAAAAAATAAGTCCGAACATACCGAAAATCACAAAAAGCTCGTTGCCAATATGAGTCAATTGGATTTCTGGCATTCCAGAGATTTTCATAATGCCAATCGGTATAAAAGCAAGTAGCGACCCGACAGAAAGACAAACGAAAAAATAGATCGCCCATAGAATGGTAAAAATTGGAAAAGTAAGACCAACGATAAGAGCACGTAAAAAAATCATGGGCATTCACCTCCTGCAATACACCAGGCAAAACTCTATCTGCATTATAACAAAAAGGAAGGACGAGGGAAATGGCAGGTAAAGGATTTTCTTTCAACTTTACCATCAATGGAAATCTAGCCAATGGTTTTACTGCGAGCTTCGGAGAAGCTTCTAGCAAAATTGGGAAATTAACATCCCAGATAAAAGAATTTGGGAAAATAGGGCAAGGAATTGATGGAAAGAAAATATTCAAAAATGCACTTGGCGGTGTGGCAACAGCTGCGGGTCCTCAGATGATAGGCATGGCTAAGGGAATTGGTTCAAGTTTAATGGAGACTAGCCAAGCAGCTATCGGATTTGAAAGTAGCATGGCTGATGTCAAAAAAGTTGTAGATTTCGATACTCCCCAACAGTTCAAGGAGATGGGTGATGATATTATCGAAATGACCAAAACCATTCCTATAGCAGCAGATGATTTGGCCAAGATTGTAGCGGCTGGTGGGCAGTCTGGTATTGCGAGAGAAGATTTGATGAGCTTTGCTGAATCAGCAGCAAAAATGGGAGTTGCTTTTGATGTTACAAGCGAAGAAGCTGGAGATATGATGGCTAAATGGCGTACAGCCTTCCGAATGAATCAAACAGAGGTTGTGGATTTAGCAGATAAAATCAACTACCTGGGGAACACCACCGCAGCCAGTGCACCGCTCATTTCTGATGTTGTGACCCGTATCGGGCCATTGGGCGAAGTGGGCGGTGTCGCTTCAGGCGAGATCGCGGCACTTGGCGCATCCATGGTTGGGGCCGGCATTCAGTCAGACGTAGCTGCAACTGGGGTCAAAAATATGATCCTCTCATTAACAGCAGGCGAAAGTGCCACAAAGTCACAGATTGGTGCGTTACAGGAATTGGGGCTCAATGCAGAAGATGTAGCACAAGGCATGCAGAATAATGCGAAAGAAACCATTCTTCAAGTACTTAGCTCTATTCAAGGATTAGACAAAGTAAAACAGGCAGCTGTACTTAGTAACTTGTTTGGCAAAGAGTCCCTTGGGGCTATTGCTCCACTATTGTCTAATTTGGATGGACTAAAAGAAAATATGGACAAAGTGGCTGATTCATCGCAATATGCAGGGAGTATGGAAAAAGAGTTTTCTGCACGCTCTCAAACCACAGCCAATTCACTGAAACTGGCAGAGAATAACATGCAAGCCTTCAAAATTGCTATAGGGACGGGACTAATACCAGCATTAACACCTATGATAGGACTTGTAACGAGAGGAACAAATGCCATATCTGGTTTGGCACAACAGTTTCCAGGAGCAGCGTCTTTTATTGGTACGGCAGCTGTTTCTATGGCCTTATTTTGCGGAGCTATTGGTGTACTTAGTACTTTGGCTGGATCTGTACAAACCGTTATCGTATTTACGCAATGGGCAAGAGAAGCGGGACTTGCTACTCGGGCTTGGACAGCGATTCAGTGGGCATGGAACGCAGCTATGACGGCAAATCCCATTGGACTTGTCATCGTAGGTATTGCATCATTGATTGCTATTGGCTATGTACTATATCAGAACTGGGAAACAATCAGCAGCCTTGCTTCAACCATGTGGGAAGGTGCAAAAGGCGCAGTGAACGCTTTTGGTGGGTTCGTGGAAGCAAAGATTGGCGCTTTGTGCGACTGGGTTCAGGGAAAATGGCAAGCACTGAAAGACTTCCTTTCCCATCCAATCGATACCATTATACGGAGCAATCAGGAATTTAGTGCAGAATATAGTGGAGGGGTAGACCATAATGCCTATGGCGGG
>DJPC01000069.1 GCA_002439665.1 Dialister sp. UBA6422 | reverse complement strand
AAACCATAAACCTTAAACCAATGACTTTTTCTTTTCAGCAGATTGGTGTAAATGGACTTGGTATATAAACCGATAACCAACAACAATCACTTCATGTTGCGTATGTATTAGCTACCAAACAAGGGGGATTTCATATGTTTCAACAATCTATGATGCTTTTCATATTCATGATTTTGATTTTTCTAGATTGTATGACTCGGTGGATGGCTATCAGTTATCACCGGTTGCGAGGGATGGAGGAAGCAGGGATTTCCTTATGGCAAGTGATCTGCGAAATACCGGCGGCCCGGCGAGAAGGGCTTATTAGCAGTCAGGTGATGAAGTATAGAGGCATAGAAAAATTGGTGCTTTACCTTCTGACTGTCATGGCAGCGGCCGGGGCGGATTTCCTGCTCAAAGAATCCGGCGGAGCGGCCTATTTATCTGAAGCCGTGATCGGCTATCTGGCAGTGACGGAGTTCTTATCTATTATAGAGAACCTGTCCGATGCAGGCGTAGCGTCTATGGGCGCATTGCTTCGGAAGTGGAAATAGAATAGGTTGATGGTTGTTAGTTGTTGGTTTATTGAACCGCGTTCTTAGATGACAATTTGCACGAAAGCAAAGAGATGATGGTTTTAGGTTTATGATCCATGTCCGTTTATTTCAACTTGCATGAAAAGAAAACGTCATTGGTTTAAGGTTTATGTCCCGGGGCCAGCATATACAACTCGCTGACACGAAAGTAGCAATGGTTTAGGGTTTATGCTCCGTGTACATTGATGTCAATTTGTGCGAATACAAAGAGATGATGGTTTAAGGTTTGCACCCCGAACGGTTCAGTGTCAGTCTGCAGACTGCATAAGAGGGAATTGGTTTAGCGTTTATGTTTCTGCATTTAAACCTTAAACCAATGCTCCTTTGATATCAGCAGATTGTTGATAAAAAGAACCCGGAGAACAAACCCCAAACCAATTTCCTCTTTATTACCAGCAGGTTGATATTAAAGAACTCGGGAAATAAACCAATGCCTATATCTATTTGTGCTGATTGAATATATCGAGCACGGGAAACAAACCCGGACATACAAGGAGCTGATAAGACATGAAAATACTAGTGACCGGCGGGGCTGGATTTATTGGCTCCCATTTGATGAGAAAACTGGAAGAAGCAGGTCATGAAGCCATTGCGCTAGATAATTTATCTACCGGGCTTCGGGAAAATCTCCTGCCTACCATGAAACTTGTGGTCATGGATATCCATGACAAAGAAGTGGAAACTTTATTTCAGAAAGAACACTTCGATGCCGTAGTCCATCTGGCGGCCCAGACTTTGGTGAGTGACTCCATGGTGGATCCGGAAAATGACATGTACCAGAATGTAGCCGGTATGGTACGCATCTTGGAATGCTGCCGGAAATATGGTGTGAAGCGTGTCATTTTTTCCTCTTCCGCTGCCACCTATGGGGATGTAGCAGACAGTGCACTTCCTATTTCAGAGACCTTGCCACAGACACCCCTTTCTTTCTATGGCTTGACCAAAAAGACGGCGGAAAATTATCTGGATCTATACCATCTGGCTTACGGCTTAGACTACGTGGTGCTACGATTTGCCAACGTGTACGGTGAACGTCAGGGAGATGGCGGAGAAGGGGGAGTCATCAGTATTTTTACCAAGCGTCTTGCCCAAGGGAAAGGAATTACTATCTTTGGTGATGGAAAGCAGACTAGAGACTTTGTCTATGCTGGTGATATCGCAGATGGCATCATCAAGGCACTAGAAACCAAAGCTTGTAACACTGCTTACAACCTCTCCACCACAGAAGAGACCAGTTTACAAGAACTCGTCACCATCCTGTCTAAAGTATCTGGGAAAGATATCCTCCCTACCTATGATAAACCTAGAGAAGGAGACATATACCGCTCCTCTCTCAATAACAGCAAAGCCAAATGTAACCTCCAATGGGAACCTAAAATTTCCTTGGAAGAAGGCCTTAAAAGGACGTATAAGGATTTTGAAAAGAGAAATGTTGTTGGTTGATGGTTGTTGGTTTGCTTTCCGTGCCCAAAGCCGCCAATTAGCACAAAGAAAAGAGGCATTGGTTTAAGGGTTGAGGGTTTCCAACTCCTAAACCAATGAGATTTTGGTATCTGCGGAATGGTACAAAAGGATCCGGAGTGTAAACCAAATACCCGTTTCCACTGTGTTATCTGCTAATTGGTGGTAAAGAGACTTGGTATATCATTCAAACAACTATCAACAAACACCAAACAACTAGAAGTAAAGGAGAAAATACTATTGTCACTAGAACAAGCATTATTGATTGATACCACATACCTGGAGCCGGTCCTCCAAGGAATGTCTCCAGAAGAAAAAATAGAATATGAAAAGAAAATAGCAGTAGCAGCTAAAAGGGTAGAAAAAATTCGCCAGACAGGGAAAGGGCCTGATGGTAGTGATGTACTATTCCCTCATTTACCCTATATCCTGGAAGAATCTCTTCTTATCTCACCAGAAGAAAAAGAACAGCTCCTGTCCTTAGGAGAGATGGCCAAAAAATATGATGTAGTGATTTCCATCGGTATCGGTGGTTCTTACCTGGGAAATCAGGTACTTTTTGACCTTTTCTGCGGCACCAGTTGGAACCGCAAGACCAAGGAAGAAAGAAATGGCTATCCACAGATTTATTTTGCTGGACAAAATGTAGATCCTATCCGACTTGAACTTCTGGCGGATACAGTGAAACGAGAATCTGGGAAAGTATGGTGGAAGCAGAAGGTGCTCCTTCTAGTGATTTCCAAATCAGGGACCACCATCGAGCCTATGAGTGCTGTGAAGACACTACAGTCCCTGCTCAAGGAGTGCAGTGAAGTGGATATCATGGCTATCACTGATAAAGAAAAAGGGATTTTGAGGAAGAGAGCGAAGGAGCATCACTATCCTTGCTTTACTGTACCGGATGGTATCGGCGGGAGATTCAGTGAATTTTCCCAAGTAGGCCTTGTCTTTGCCAAACTGGCAGGCATCGATATCCATGATTTCCTGAAAGGAGCGAAACTGGCAGAAGAATCCTGCCAGTCCTCTGACCCGTCAGAAAATCCAGCCCTAAGGCTAGCAGCACTAAAATATCTGGCTACGACAGAAAAAGGGATCGCTACCGAAGTGGTCATGCCCTATGGCGAACTGCTTCGCACCATGGGCTGGTGGTACTGCCAGCTCCTGGG
>DJPC01000168.1 GCA_002439665.1 Dialister sp. UBA6422 | reverse complement strand
TTTTTATTTATATGGATGCACCATCGGTGCGTGAAGATTTACTATGAAATAGTATAACATTTTCTGATTTGAAAGTTTAGTATTTTAGTGACTCGTGACTAGGAACCAGATGTATTTGTATTACGCTTCTTTCTTCTTATAAACAAGAGGAAAGCATAATCTTTCACACGAAAAAGCGTTGATAGTTTGAATCTATCAACGCTTTTTTAGAAATAGAGATCCCTATTTTCAATAGATAACCACTTCTCCATCTTCAGGAATATCATATTTTGTTATACCACGCTCAATCAGGCGTCCCCTCATTTCTCTTCGTGTAATAGAGGCATGAGCCACATTGTCAAAATGGGTCAGATATAATTGGGCTTCTGGCAAAGTTTGATGCACACAATCTACATCTTCATCATTCATAATCAGCCTACCATAAGAAAGTAATTCCGCAGCGCAAGCATTCAACATAATCACATCAGGCTGATATTGTTGTAACGTTTGCTGCACCCCCTCATACCAAATGGTATCCCCAGCGACATATAATGTTTTTTCATTTAACGCTTGAAAAATAACCCCGCAAGCTGCTGAAGATGCACGAATGGTTCCATGCAAAGCCGGTGTTTTATGTAAAGTAACGTCAAAAAATTTTACGCCCTCTTTTGTTAAAACACGAATATCCTTAAAACCAGACAGCCGCAACGCCTGGGCATCTTCTTCATTTTGGACAAACACCGGTAATTCATGATCCAATCCATCACCCAAAGTCCCCTTCTGTAAATTGATATCGATATGATCTGGATGTAAATGGGTCACAATATAGGCATCTACCCCCGCTAAAATAGTTTCTACCGGTTGCGGTAAAGGAAAAAGAGGCATTGGGATTTGCGCCTTGACTGGATCTACCGGTTGATACTGATTTCCAGGAAGTCTCTGAAAACAGCCAAGCCCATATTGGTCCACAAGCCAGGGATCTAACAAAAATGTTTTCCCGCCATAACTAATTTTATTTGTTGCACTACGAATTTGTTGGATTTTCATGATATGCCTCCCAATCTCATACATTTTGATCACTTGCTGATATCTTCATTATATATATGCCAAGTCTTTCTTAAAAGAAAAAAGATATGCCTTTACCGCAACTAAAATGTTGCGATACAATACAATCGAGGTGAATCAATCATGAATCAAAAACAATTACAATATTTTTTGATGACCTATGAAACCCAAAATATACAACAAGCTGCCGATCGTCTTTTCATTTCACGGCAAGCCGTCAGTAAGACCATTCGTGAATTAGAAAACGAGTTAGGTGCTGCCTTGTTTGACCGTTCGTCCAAAGGTCTAGCACCAACTGATTTTGCAAAAACATTGCTCCCTCATGTGCAAAATCTACTCACAGAGTACAACTATATCGCAGGATTGCATACATTAGATAAGCAAAAAAGAAATGTGATCACCATCTATGCACTAGATAATATGCTCCAATACCTAACAGCCGATTTTTTATATGATTTCCATGTCTGCTATCCTGATATCATTCTAACAATACAAGAAAGCACCGATGACACTTCTTTACAAGCCCTCCTTACTCAAAAAGCAGATTTTGCCATAACAACAGGCCCTATTGACCATACACGATTTACCGCTATTCCTTTATTTTATACAAGGTACTGCTTGGCCATATCCAGACAACACCCCCTTGCGGGCAAAGAGACCATTCTCTATCAAGACCTTCACAACCAAACAATCGTTAGCAAAGGACGATCTTTTAGCTGCTATCGAAACAATATGGAAAAGCACATATTAGGAAAAGGATTACATGTGGATATTCTAGCAGAACTAACAGATATCGCCGTGGCTTTAAAATTAGTAAAACGAAATCAAGCCATTTATTTAGGTTACGATTATATCGGTGTAATGCACCCCTCTCCTTCCATAGTTTGGAAATATTTGAGTGAAGAACCAAAAGGAAATCAGATGTATCTTGTCACACTAAAAGATACGCTCCCACGCAAAGTTTGTCGTGACTTTCAACGCTTTCTGTTGACATGGATCCCATTGCACCATAAGGATACCATTACGCAATAAAAAAGAAGCCATGACCGCTACAGTCACAGCTTCTTTCTGCACAAACAGTAAGTGTCCCTAAGGCACATAGGCCCTGGTGGCATGGCCTAGGATGCTTAGATGCAAATCCGTAAGTCTTGCCATGCGAATAGGAATGACGCTTTTCTTTTCTGTAAATATATCGATTTCGGCTTCTTTGATGGTCTGCATCAAAATTGCCAGTTTTTCTTCCATCTTTGTCAAGAAAGACAGTAGTGCCTGGGCCTGTTTCTGATTTTCTGCTACGATGGCGTAGCTTTCATCCAGAGACAGTACATCGTCGGCGGATTCTGTTTCTTTGGGCAGGAAAAAGCTCATCACATAAGCCACATCCGGCACCCATTTGCCATCCATGACCCGTTCCACATAAGCCAAACGAAGAACCATGAATCCGGCAGAGCACCCTACACCGAAAACCAATCCGAGCCAATAGGAATCGGCGCCCAGACCAAAGCTATGATCCAAGAGGAGGCTCATGGGGAAGCAACCGCCCCAGTAAGCCATCACCATGAGCACGAAAGACACTCTGGTATCTTTAAGCCCACGAAGGATGCCCTGAATCGGTGTAGAAATGGCATCGAATACCTGCCAGCTGGCGCTGTAGAGCAAGAACTGTCCGGCAATGGCTACCACCGCCAAGTCACCGGTGTACACTTTGCCGATGGATTCCCGGAAATAAATGGTGAGGCACGCCGTCATGGTGGCTCCTGCCAGGGCCGTCACCAAACCAGCTTTTTTATAACGACGGGCCAAGGCAATGTCACCAGCCCCCACAGCGGTAGCAATCAGAATGGTGAGCGCCATGGAGCAAGAAACCGGCAGCATATAGACCAAGCTGGCAAAGTTATCCGCAATCTGATAGGCTGCCAACGCATCGGTGCCATATTTCGCCAAGAATACGATGATGACACTGAAAAGACTCATTTCCATAAAAATCGAGAGTCCGCTAGGAATGCCCACCACCAAGTATTCTTTCAGATCCGCCAGCTTGATAGAAAAGGAAGAAATAATTTCCTTGCCCATCAAATGTTTCGATTTCATCACGACCCCGACGAAGAGGCAGAAAAGGACGCCGTAGGTCACCATAGTAGCCAGACCAGCACCGATGCCGCCCAAAGCTGGCAAGCCCAAATGACCATAAATAAAGAGATAGTTAAACACTGCATTCACTGGCGGCGCCAGGAGGAAGAGTTTCATTGAAAGAGACGTGGAGCCCGCCGTATCGGTGAGGCAGCGGAGCGGAATCACCAGGGAAACGAAGAACACTACCCCAATCATGGTCATCAGGTAGTACCGCGCCACATAGGCCACATCGTCTTCCAAAGTCAGATAGTCCAGCAGCGCATCGATGCCCAAGAAGTAAGCCTCGCCAAAGAGGACGGAAATGCAAAGGCCAATCAGAAGCCCGGTCCGCACGATATAAGGCAGTTCGTTTCCTTTCTTCTGTCCCAAGAGCTGTGCCATCAGCGGCGTTCCTGCCATCAGAAGTCCTACGATAGACGCCAAGAGCGGATAGAACAGCCCGGCCCCAACGGAAACACCGGCCAAGTCTTCACTTCCTGCGTGACCGGCCATGGTGGTATTGATAAAGGTGATCCCCGCCGTCGACAGCTGGGCCACCAGAATCGGCAGCATCACTGTCAAAAGTTTTCGTATATCATTTTTTAAGGTTGTCAATTTGTTCACTCTCCAAAGAATTCCATCAAAAAAGACGCCGAGCGGCGCCTTCTTGAACACTATCCTAAAGGAGAATGAAATATGCATTTCACCCTATCGCAGCCCAGAGGTCCCCTTTGCCTACGCCAAAAGAAACCAATCCGCCGGACACACCGACGAATTCGTCATGTAGTTTTCCGCGCACTGCAAAAGACCATCCCCCTGCACCGATGAAACCTCTGAAGAAGGAAAGGAAACGAGATACGATTCGCTTGAAGTTGAAATTGACCCGAGACGGAACCAGCAAATTGGCCCCTTCCACATAAAAAGCTGCCATGGCAAACAGCAAATACATGCTGCTGTACATGGTGAGATCCATCAGCTCTTCAATGCCCATCATACTGTTTTCCCTCCTTCCGCTATATACACATGAATGAAATACGTAAGTGATTCAGGTTGCTCAGGTTTCTAAGGGTTCTTAGGTTTCTCAGGTTACTTGAACGAGATGATAACACCAGGGAAACGCTGATTTAATCAAAGAGTTTGAAATTATATGAATTTTTACCAAAAGCATCGTCAAGAAAATCCTTA
>DJPC01000039.1:4714-9707 GCA_002439665.1 Dialister sp. UBA6422 | reverse complement strand
TTCACCCGAACAGGTGCTGCTTGTGCAGACATCCTCACACTTGCCGGCGGAGCATTTCTGCGACGACGGACAATCGGAATCCGTCTTGCAGTCGTTTTTTTTCAAATTGGTTTTTTTGGTGGCGCTGACGGTTGGCGCTGTGCCGTAATCGCCGTCGCTGTCCCCCAATTTAACGGCGCGCGCGATTGTGAACGCCGCGGAGTCATCTAAAGCGAAAGCAGGTGTTTCCGCCGTGGCGAGGGGTATTTGTAAAAACAACGCCCCCAGTGTTAAAATGAACATTTTTTTCATAGTGGTCCTCCTATCAAAAATCTCATTATTTACAGTTTAACAACAAATTATGGCAAAAATATGGCAAAAATGAATTTTTTTGATATTTTTTTGATATCGTATTGAATTTAATAAAGAAAAAGATGGCCAATGCCGGCGCATCAGTGCGTGAACCCTCTTATTCTGGCTCAATTTCACACAACAAAGCGGGTGAAGGGAATGTTCGCTGTCGCTCACCCTTTAAAGGGGCCGCTCGATGCCGGCGCGCCTGCGCGTGCCCCCTCTTACGCGGGTTCAATTTCACATAACAAAGCGGGTGAAGGGAATGTTCGCTGTCGCTCACCCCTTAAAGGGGCCGCTCGATGCTGGCGCATCTGCGCGTCGTCAGTTCCGCTGACCGAACCCTCTTACTCGGGTTCGCTTCCGTCCCCGCTGTTCCATAAAAAAAAGACCGCTTTGCGCGGTCTCTTTTTATGGAGCGGGTGAAGGGAATCGAACCCTCGTAACCAGCTTGGAAGGCTGGCGCTCTACCATTGAGCTACACCCGCATATTGGTCGGAGCAGCAGGATTTGAACCTGCGACCCCTTGGTCCCGAACCAAGTGCGCTACCAAACTGCGCTATGCCCCGACGACGTAGATGATTATATCATTTCGTAATCTTTCTGTCAAATGATTTTTTACAAACTTTTTTGTGGGCCTTGGAGATGGATCAAGAAGAATTTTTAGAAATCCTCTGCTCTATGATTCTCTTTGTGGTAAGATAATAACATATATATCGGAGGCATGCAAGATGAATATGACAGAAAAAGAGTTATTGGATGAATTGGCAAGAGATTTGGCTCATCCAGATGTACTCTATCAGAAAAGTTATATAAGGAAAAATGAAAAAACGGCGGATACGGAAAAGTCCTACCAAGATGTAATAGCAGAGTACTTGGTATCCCATGTGGATTTGCTACAAAAAACGGATAGCAATTGGGGGATGTTTCATACGTCTCTCCAAAGGGCTGATGCATCGGATTCTCCTTGGATTCCCCTTCTTTCAGGGCAAAAAACATTTTTTCATGCCCTTTTTATCAATGGTGCGATTGGTCTTACAGATGGAGTCATGGAAAAGGTGGGGTATTTTGATTTCATGACTATTGATCCATCGGGAAAGAGAATTTCTCTGTTTCAATTATTACCTACTCCGCTAGAAGAAAATCCATTACAGCGTATCCTTCGTCTATGGAGCTTAAAGGAATCAGTCAATCGAGATGTGCTGCAAAAAACGCTTCAGCTTAACCAAAAGGTGCATTTGCAAGGGGTAGCATTGGCTTATGGGGCGTCTAATGATAGATATGGCAAGGATAAAGTGCCTTCTCTTCCTATTGTCTATAAACAGCTATCGGCTCTTTTAGGGGTATCTACTTTATATTTGTTCCATGGTATTTATGTAGACCCTATCAGCGGGGCTCTTCCCTCTCCTTCGCAGATGAGCCGGGATGAATTATTGCACCACTTAGAAGAAGATAAAGACTATCCAGAATGGCTGTATCAAAAAGAGTATGTGAATTGCATGGGAGTCACATCAGATACGGGAGAACCTTATTGCAAGGTGATCAGTGAGTGGCTTCTTCAACATAAAGATTTGTGGCTCAAGGCACCGAAGGGACTCTATCGACTGGTGGAAGGTTTGCGGGCGGAAATGATATCCAAGAACCAAATCTTTCAGCAAGTGCGTAGGCAAAAGGTATTGCCTCCCTTTGGGCAGGTGCTCTCTCAGGATATGACTTTTTTAGGAAATAGAGGGCAGCAGCTAGGACAATTTGCTTTGCTGCTCCATGATCATGAAGTAGGGGGTGTCAAACCCTATTCTATCCTTCGGGCTGTGGAAAAGGTGGACTCTACAGATACACTTCTTCGCAGTGTACTTCGTGCTTTTAGTCATCAAGTCATGGTGGATATGCCAAAATTGATGGGTGAGCTAAAATTACCAGAACATACCACCTTGGAGTCGCGTCTTCTGGTGGATGTGGACACCTATCAATATGAAATGTTTCTTCGTGATTTACCTCATGTGTCAAAGCTTATGAAAGTCATGGGGGTGGGGATCATTCTGTTAAAGAATGGTTATGAAGCAATGTATTGAGGTATGATACCAAAGAAAATAAATAAGGAGCCCTTGGATTTCCACTGGCTAGGATGTATAGAATTTTATATAATGAAAGAAAACTGATACAAATAAGGAGATTGATTCATGGGATTTTTTGATAAGAGACATGAAAATGATAGTCCGATTGGTAACCTCAGGGCCCATATTGGCACGTTTATGTATTTTGTGAAAGTAGGTAAATCCAAATTCAAGCATAAGGGCAGAATTGGTGAAATCTTTGCGGATATGGATAATACCCAATTCCTATTCCAGCAGGCCACTTCAGGTACTATGTATGATTTTAAAAAGAAATTGGATTATGCGCTGTGGGATGCAGCGGTACATAAGTATACCGAAGATTTGGATAATCTGAAAAAAGAATTGCTGAAAGCCGTGGATGAAGAAAAACTTCATGCCAAAGATATGGAAGAAAAGGTGGAAGCAGCAGAAGAAGACAAAGAAGTGGTTTCTGAAAAAGAGCCTGAAGGAGATTGGAGAGAAAATCTCAAAGGCCAGATGAAAGAAGCAGAGGAAAAAGCTAAAAAAGAGGAAGAAGAACGGCAAAAGGAAAAAGAATTGGAAGCCCAAAATGGGGTGGATGATACAGAAGAAATGACAGAAACAGACTGCCGTGAGCTGTGGCGCATTCTCCAAGGACTGGAGAGAGAATTCCGTGAAATGAATCATATCGCCGATGATTGGTTTACTGCCAATGGAAAGAAAAATGGTTGTGTAGGTATGCTGGCTGCTATGGCTCTTGTCCCTGTTACGATTCTCTATGGGCTCTGGCATATTCTTTGATATCTCATGCCAGGTGGATGATTGCTATACTATATCCAATCTTTAATACCAGAGAAGTCTTCATCAGATTTCTAGTACACCAGTCCTTTTCTATTAGATATTGGGCTATGCATTTCATAAAATTGTTGTACTTTCTACCCTTCTATGGTATGATTACTCTAGATTTGTGGTTTCAGGAGGTGACATTATGTCCAAACACATCGTTACTATCAATCAGTCTTCTCTGCAGGACTCCATTAAGTTTGAAGGCTGCAGTGAATGTCAGACTTCCTGCCAGTCTGCTTGCAAAACAAGCTGCACCATTGGCAATCTGATCTGCACAGAACAGGAAGAAGCAGAAGCAAAGAGAGCTTAATGAACTTTGCGCACGGCCAAGCCCCCGCCCTTGTGACCGGGGGCTTTTCTTGTGTGAGTGTCATAATTCGGATGGTTCTTTATGGTATCTTAGGCAATGGACATCCAGCTTTCTCTATTGGCTCGGGGATACCAAGTAGACGATCGCTTAGATCTTATGGCTTTTTACCATCACCATCTGACGTTATTAATAGATGTATATAATAAAGGAGAATAGATTTCATGGATTACAATATCAAGCCCATGATTCACCGATTCCAGCAGAATGGAATGAATATTGTTATGGACGTGAATAGCGGTATCGTTCACGTGGTGGATGATGTGACTTATAAGGTACTGGCTTATTATAATGGGACCAATCGGGATATGGTACTGGCCAATCTGTCCAACGATTATGATACAGCAGAACTGAATGAAGTCATGGATGATTTGGATGATCTCATCAAGAAGCAGGTACTGTTTGCACCGATGGATCCTAACTATAAGATGGCCATCGAAGACCGTCCTATCATTAAAGCCCTGTGCATTAATATTGCCCATGACTGCAACCTTCGCTGTAAATACTGCTTTGCAGGGCAAGGTGGCTATGGGAAATGGCGTATGCTCATGAGCTTTGATGTGGCTCGCCGGGGCGTAGATTTCCTGATTGCCCATAGTGGTCCTAGAGAACACTGCGAACTGGATTTCTTTGGTGGTGAACCGCTGATGAACTGGCACGTGGTGCAGCAGACTGTTGATTATGTACACAAACAGGAAAAGAAACATCATAAGAAAATTAAGATGTCTCTCACCACCAATGGCATGCTCCTTGATAAAGAAAAGGTCAAATACCTCACTGATAACCATATCAGCCTCATCCTTTCTCTGGATGGTCGGAAGGAAATGCATGACCGCATGCGTCCTGGCGTCCATGGAGAAGGCACCTATGACCAGATTGTGAAGAATCTTCAGTACTGCGTAGCCCATAGAAATGGGGAAGAATATTATGTGCGCGGCACCTTTACCAAGTACAACTTGGACTTCACCACAGATGTAGAAGATATGCTGGATAAGGGATTCCCTGCTGTATCTATGGAACCAGTAGTAGGGGAAGATACGGCTGAATATTCTATCAAAGAAGAAGATCTGCCTCGGGTGAAGAAAGAATATGATAAGCTGGCAAAACTCTTCATTCGCCGTGAAGAAGAAGGCCGTCCATTCTTCTTCTTCCATTTCAACATGGATCTATGGAAAGGCCCATGCCTTCCAAAACGCCTCCGCGGCTGTGGTGCGGGTCATGAATATCTGGCTGTCGTACCAAATGGTGATATTTATCCATGTCATCAGTTTGTCGGCCGTGATGGCTATGTCATCGGCAATGTGTATGAAGGTTTGAAGAATATGAAGATGATGCATGATTTCCGTATGAATCATGTATTCAGTAAACCAGAATG
>DJPC01000039.1:0-4646 GCA_002439665.1 Dialister sp. UBA6422 | reverse complement strand
TTTGCAGGAGACATTCATAAGCCATACCACATCACTTGTGAAATCCAGAAAAAGCGTGTGGAATGTGCCATGATGATTCAAGCATACAATCAGCTGAAAAAGCCAAAAGTTATGGCTCAGCCTGGAAGTTATGCCGCTAAAAAAGAAGCAGCAGATCAGAAGTAATGCATACAATAAAAATCAGTCTTAACCTATGGTTGAGGCTGATTTTTATTGTGGTAGATGGTAGACCGTAAACCATGAACTGTATACCGTGGACTGTAAACTGTATACTGTAAATCATTTACTATCTATTACTTACTAACAAAAAAATTATAAAAAATATATTGACATTGGTATATAAAAAAAGTATAATACTCCTTGTGAGATTTGTCCGGAAACCACTAGCCCCGGAGGAAGGATGACATCTTGCGGTTCTGTTTTTTATTCAGGAGGAATCATTTATAATGAAAAGCACATTTATGGCCAATGCGGGCAACATCACTCGCAAATGGTATATCGTAGATGCTGAAGGACTGACACTTGGCCGTCTGGCTGCAGGTGTTGCAAAAGTTCTGACCGGCAAGAATAAACCTACCTACACACCGCATGTTGACACTGGTGACAATGTTGTTATCGTCAACGCAGATAAAGTCGTTCTGACCGGAAAGAAAGAACTGAAGAAAGTTTATTTCCATTACACCGGATATATCGGCGGCGACAGATATCAGAAGGCTGGCGACGCTCTTCGTGAAAAACCGGTATGGGTTGTTGAACACGCTATCCGCGGCATGCTTCCAAAGAACAAGCTTGGCGCTCAGATGTATCGTAAACTTCACGTTTATGCAGGCAATGAACATCCACATGCTGCTCAGAAACCTGAAGAATTGAAACTCAACATCCGTTAACCAGAAGGGAAGGAAATAAGAAATGGCAGAAGCTACATACTACGGCACAGGCCGCAGAAAAACATCCGTTGCCAGAGTCCGTCTGGTACCGGGACAGGGTAACATTACAATCAATGGTCGCGAACTGAAGGATTACTTCGATCTCGCAACTCTTGAACTCATCATTAAACAGCCACTGGAACTCACTGGCACCACTTCCGCATATGACGTTATTGCTAACGTTAAAGGCGGCGGCCGTACTGGTCAGGCTGGCGCTATCCGTCATGGCATCAGCAGAGCTCTCCTGGATGTAGATGGAGATTATAGAAAAGTTCTGAAGAGCGCAGGTCTCCTGACCCGTGATCCAAGAATGAAAGAACGTAAGAAATACGGTCTCAAGAAAGCAAGAAAAGCAAGCCAGTTCTCCAAGCGTTAATCTTTTGGAATTGGTCAAAAACACCTATGGATATGTCATGGGTGTTTTTATTTTGCCTAAAAAGAAATAGGAAGAGTAGCAGGATGAAGATTTTTGGGACTGCTACCAGCTCCTTTAGGCATAAACTTTCTTTATATTGTCCAGTGAAGTATAATAGATATGACTTAAAGAGGCGCTGATTTATTCCTATCTATGAATAAATCAGTGTCTCCTTACTTATGAAATACATGGAGGATATCTATGACTGCAAGCGACATTCGAGATGCGATTCAAACATTTGCTAAATATGGTGTACCGAAAGAACGGATTTTTAATGAAGTCATGCGTGCCCGGTATTTGGACTACGTATTATTTCTCAATCCGACTAATGTACAGTACGGGATTTCTATTGATGACTTATATGAAAATATGAAAAAGACGGCTGATAAATTGGGACTATACGAAGGAGATGCTGATACCTATGCTAAGGTCTATACATTGGCACTTCGAGTAGAACCAATGGCTTTTGCACCCCATGTGCTGGTTGCGGGTGAAGAGATCCATAGCCTCTTACAAGAAGCGATCAAAAAAGCACAAAAAGGGGGAAATACTATCCTCTTTGCAGGAGCTGATGGTTACCTTCCTTTTCTAGATGAAGCTTTTAAAGAATTGGGTGGAAAGCGCATTGCCGTGGCTGTCAAAGAAAAGACTTGGAAGGAACGACTTCAGCTCGTTTTTCCCCGTGGCCGTGCTATGATGATGGAAGACTTAGATAGTGATACAGAGCACTATGACTATATCTTTTGTCTAGAAGAACATCATTTGGCAAAAGCTTGTGAGATGATGGATAGACTCTCCCCCAAGGGCATGATGGATCTTCTTATTTCTTATGATGTACTCCAAGAGGATACAAAAGAGGCAGCTTTAGCTAGAAAGACATTGGCTTCTTCTAGAAAATTGGCTTATTATTACGATACAGAAATACATGGGAAAGAGTATGCTTTTTTGCGGTTCCAAGGGGAAGAAGTAAAGACTCTTACTTTTGGAGAGTCTGGTTTTGCAGATGGTACATTCTTTGGATGTGACCAGCTCACCTTGCCTATGGATGCTTTTATTGAAGCAGAGGATTGGAATTATGATCTCTATGCTTACAATGGAGCACCGGCGATTCAGATGCTTCTATCTGGTAATGTGGTGCAGGTAGAACACAATTTGACCCAGGGATTTGAAGAAGTACAAAAAGTAGTGCTGCCTAAGGGCTCTTATGAAGTGCTTCCTAAGGAAAGCATCACGGCATCTGGTGTAAGGGTGGATTTACTATCTACTACAGAAGTGGAGGGGGAAGGAAAAGCGCTATCCCTTCAAAGTGGAGATTTGGTATTGACTGTTTATGATGATAAAATCCATACATCTATTGTGCCTTCCCATATCAAAGTCATAGCCGATGAAGGCATCTTGGCCTTTCGTCCAGTAGGGAAATATACAGCGGAATATTTGAAATTATATTTAGATGGTCCTGTGGGACATCTTTTCTTGGATACTATGAAAGCAGGAAATACGTATCATCTGACCGCTTCCCGTATTTTGCGTATTCCTCTACCTAAAGCCAATGAGGAATGTATTGCCCATGTGACCCATTTATGTCAGGAGAAAACCCATGCCTTATATGAGGCAGAGGAGGCTTGGAGGGAAGCCAAACGAAATGGTGTAGGTCTTATGATGGGACAAAAATAAAAAATAGATACATAGGTACATAAGAAATTTCTTAGCCTTGGAAGTCTTTCTTATTATTTCTATATTCTATCTTGTCATATGATAAAGGAGAATCAAATATGAAGATTGTGCTTGCCACACATAATCAGGGGAAAATCAGAGAATTTCAGGAAGCTTTTCATGAAATTGGATGGGAAGCAGTCCCCATTTCTGATATAGCAAGCTTGCCGGATCCAGAGGAAACAGGGACTACATTTAAAGAAAATGCATTGCAGAAAGCCCATTATTACGCCAAAGCTATTGATATGCCAGTTCTTTCTGATGATTCTGGCATTATTGCTGAAGCTTTGGGAAATCGTCCCGGCGTCTATTCTGCTCGTTATGCCGGGCATCATGGGGATGATGAAGCGAATAATCAAAAATTGATTGCTGATTTAAGACCCTATGAGGGAGAAGAGAGAAAAGGCTATTATGCTTGTGTGGTAGCCTTGGTATGGCCTAGTGGAAAAGAGCTCACTGGAGAAGGAACTTGCAGCGGGATCATTCGTGATTTCTATCAGGGAACTGGCGGTTTTGGTTATGATCCGTTGTTTTACCTGCCCGAATTTCACAAGACCATGGCAGAACTTTCTATGGAAGAGAAAAATAAAATCAGCCATAGAGGAAGAGCTCTTAGAGATCTTTTAGAAAAACTCAAAGCCGTTCAAGATAAGTAAAATCTACAGGGCAGTATTTGGGCAAGGTATCTTTTGGAAAAGCTAGGCTAGCTTCATATGTTATGGGGATAGGAATGAAAATCCTATAGAAAGTATGGATGACTGGATTAGCAAATGATACCATTAAGGCGGTACATCTAAAAAAGGAATCATTAAAGTATCTACTCATATAGAAATAGTATACAAGATATTTCTTTATTTAAAATAATAAGGCTCTATGATATAATTGGATTGTTCCAATCCATAGAGGATCAGAACGGGGGTGTCAGTTTACTTCATGAAACGAGGTAAGCTTAAATTACTGGGCTTCAATAATTTGACGAAAACGCTCAGCTTCAATATGTATGACATTTGTTATGCCAGTACAGAACAGGAAAGAAAAAAATATATCGCTTATATTGATGAAGTGTACAGTGCAGAGCGGCTCACACAGATTTTAAAACAGGTAGCTCATACTATTGGGGCTAATATTTTAAATATTGCCCAGCAGGATTATGATCCGCAAGGTGCTAGTGTGACCATGCTGATTGCAGAAGAAGAGGTAGAAAAACAGGATGTGGTTTGTCATTTGGATAAAAGCCATATCACTGTTCATACCTATCCAGAAATGCATCCACAAGATGGCATTTGTACATTTCGGGCTGATATCGATGTATCCACATGTGGAAAGATTTCCCCTCTTAATGCATTAAATTTTTTACTGAAATCCTTTGATGCAGATATTGTGGTGACCGATTACAGAGTTCGTGGATTTACAAGAGATGTGAATGGTAAAAAAATATTTATCGACCATCGCATCAATTCTATTCAGAATTATATGCAGCCCCAGCTTCGTCATAAGTATGATATGGTAGATGTCAATGTGTATCAGGAAAATATTTTCCATACCAAAATGCTGATTCACCATTTCGATCTGGATAATTATCTTTTCGATAT
>DJPC01000106.1:1268-3290 GCA_002439665.1 Dialister sp. UBA6422 | reverse complement strand
CATCTTCCCGGTATGGTCGATAATGTTTCTCTGCAGAATCAAAAGGTTGGCGATTGCCAAAAGAAAAAGCCGTACAGGATCCCCATCTGCCAGATGTCTTCCTGATACAGCTTCATATTGGTTAATGACCTCATTCTTAACCGTTTCTTCGTCAAAATCAGCAAAAGAAATAGTCGGTAAACTATTCAGTGCCATGGATGCTCACCTCGATTCTAGGTTTTAATATACCTTCCATTTCGCCGGTAAAATCAACACTCGTAATGGTGGCTCTTGGTTCGTATTTTTGCACCGCACTCATGATTTCCGATGCCAGTTTTGCTTTTGCCACCGGCATGGGCGCATCCACATAAGAACCATCAATCCCAAAATCTCTATCTAGTGGCGCGCTTCCTTTAACGGTTGTCAGAATCGTTCGTACATTTTGCAAAACCTCTTCAACCGTTGTCTGTGGAGAAAAATTCACGTTTTGCGACAATTCGATTAAGTAGTTCATTTAGAAAATTCCTTTCCATCCATTTTTCCAGGCTTCTTTGACGGATGCCGATTGCCCATCCTCATAGTATTCTTTAAGGGAAACTGTGATCTCCATAGACTGGGCATGTCCAAACTTACTCCAGAAGTCAACCTTCTCTGAAATACCAGTGATGACCCAGAATCCTTGTCCCACCGGGCTATTCCCTATAATCAGAGGAATCACGGTGCCTTCATCTCTAAGCTGACGCAGTTTTTCTACTTCATTTTCTGGATTCACTCCCAAGTCTTTACGGAAAAGCATTTTGATAGAAATTTCTTCTAGTCCCGGCCCCACAAATTCTAAAAGCGGTTTTTGTCCTATGATGTCATGAGATTGCCAGCGGCTATCACTTTGCCTTCCAAATTCATCAAAAGTTCTGACTTTCCACCTGGATGCAATAAAAGGGATTGTCCCTAAAAATCCTATAATCACGTTATCCTCCTATGATGACATCTGGGGAGCCTTCTGCCACACTTCCTCCGCAGCTAACAGAGTCTCCAATGCGTGCGGCCGCTTTCCCATTGATAAAGACAGAACTACTTCCGCCGGATATCTGGCCGCTATGGGACGGATGTACCTGACATCCATGCGGTGCATAGGTATCACCCTTGCGTCCTGCTCCTTTTCCATTAATCAGCACATCGCTACTAGCGGAAATCAAAGCCGTGGGTGGACAGGAATCATGACCGGTATCGTTATCACCTAATCTTGTTGCTTGCGGCATGATGTCCTCCTAGTTGATATGAATCATAGGCGCCTTCAGTACAATCTGGGATGATGCCTCAATGGTTATAGTTCCATGGTCATATTTGATAAGACTTCCATCAGGGAAATGCACAGCTCGCACATCCGGGTCGCTTTCTGGTGGTGGATTGGCTTTGGAATAACAAGCCCCTAACACCATACCAGCATTGAGCCCATTCCCAGAAGCATTGGGATCAAAGAGACAAGCCACACGAGTACCGACTTCTGGTATCCAATATTCTTCTGTCCCATAAGTACCATGTTGAAGAACCATAAGCTCACCGCTCACTAGATTATCTTTGTCAGGAAACGTCACCCTCACGGTACCGCCTTTTCCATTTCGGGAAGAAACGATACCGTATCTCACCAAGTTTTTGATTTGGTTAGTATCCATCAAGGCACCTCCGAAGCTCTATACTGGTGGTATATCCATTTCCTAAGTTATGTTTAGCACTGGTGATGATATACTTCCCATCAAATTTTCCAAAACCTACCACATTGACTGTTAAAGCAGCTACTAAGTAGAAATCCCCCATAGCATCCACCGTCATGGTCCATTCTTCCTGGTTCTTCTCACGAAGTTTCTTTTTCGCCAGTTTTTCTGCTTCCGGTATACTTTTGACCTGTTCTTTTACCTGTAGAGTTTTCCCTTCCGTTTTGTTTGGATCTGTGAAGGTAGCTTCTATGTTGGTTCCAGAATCGCTATCATTGCACTGCACATGACAAGCTTTGTAGATATCTCGTGTTGTCGCATGAAATCGGTT
>DJPC01000106.1:0-1206 GCA_002439665.1 Dialister sp. UBA6422 | reverse complement strand
AAAAGTCCCCGGTTTGACAATGGTGATTTGTGGTTCCACCTTTTCGTATTCTGTTTCATCAAAGATAACCACCTGCTTGTTATAGATTTTAAGTGCCAGCCCATGATCTTCGCACAGTTTCAGTAGGAAAGACAAATCAGACTGCTCTGTTTGCTCTGCTCTATCAATGACGGGATTATCTTTTGCGTCATAGACCAGTTCTATACCAGCCCCAGTGGCTACATCATTGGCAATGGTTTTGAGTTCTGCCTTTTCCCAAGACCGGGTACGTTCTACACCGCGAAGCTCATTGTTTTCCGGAATAGAAACAGCCTTAAGTTCGATTTGGCTTGGTGGAGCACTGCCATCAATGGAATCGATAACGAATAAGCCTACATCCATGGCTGTGATGCCTTCTTCCTCCCAGTTTCTAGCTGCCAGGGAGATATCCAGCGTGGCTCCTCTATCAGGAAACCAATCGGATGCCCAAATCCCTGCTCTATCTTCTAGTGTCAGTGATAAATCGTCTGCATACCCTGACATACCATCCGTATAGGATAAAGAAATCAAGTAGGGTGTGATGTCTTCTGTGATAGATTTTCCATTATAAGAAATGAGTGGAATGATTTGTCTAGGAAGCATTATCTCCTCCATGGGGGAAGTCTATCTGTTTTGGGCGGTTCATAATCTGGTATAGCTAGCACCAATCCAGCTGGAAATATGACAAAATTTCTATAGGCTTCATTGGCCTCCAAAAGTTTCGTCATACCTGCTTCTGTGCCATATACCGTTTTTGAGACCTTGTCCCACATATCCCCTTGTACGGTTGTATAGGTCTTACTCATAGGATAATCTCCTCTGGTCTCTAGCAATATCTGCCAGCATTCGTTTGAGCTGGTCTACTGTAAGCTTCATCGCTTGCTGCATGGTGTTACTATCTGCATTTCCCTCAATGGTGATTTGTGGATTGAAGCTCACTGTAATGGCTCCGCTATTTTGTGGCCTGACGCCTAGCGCATTACCAGTTCGTTCCCATAGGTCTATGGCTCTATGGCTTCCATCAATAGGAATAGCCGCTTCTGGGCTATCTTCTGCAAATGTAGTAAGAAAAGCTCCACGACCATAGATTCCGCCATAGGCATTATGGTCTACCCCTCCACTATATTCTGCACTAAATTCCTGATTGCTCCGTATAATGGTATCGATTGGATGGGAAAGGAAGTCTTT
>DJPC01000086.1:1152-3720 GCA_002439665.1 Dialister sp. UBA6422 | reverse complement strand
CGGGGAAGATTTTGCTAATTCCAGAAACGGCGGTGGCTGGATTGGTAGTCATATCAGCAAAGTCAATGCCACTTTACAGGCTTTAATCAATACAGGAAAGGCACGGATTCTCTCCCGTCCATCCATTACCACCATGAGTGGTCAGCAAGCCTCTATCCTGATTGGTGGTCGTATTCCAGTACCGATTTCTGATGGAAATAACAATATTTCCGTAGATTGGCGAGAATATGGTGTGAATCTTCAAATTCAACCCACCGTTGACAATGAAGATCGTATCACATCCAATGTGCATGCAGAAATTTCTACGTTGGATAATGGGCATGCTGTGAAGATTGGCTCTTATAGCATTCCAGCATTGGCATCCAGAGAAGCCAATGCCATCGTCAATGTACATTCTGGTATGACCATGGCCATTGGTGGATTGCTCAATTCTGAAGATTCTAAGACGATATCCAAAATTCCATTGTTAGGCGATATACCGATTATCGGTCAATTCTTCCGTCATACCTCCACCACAAGGGATAAGAGAGAACTGATGATCCTCATCACGCCGACACTGGTCGCTGATGACACCCCGACGCCCATGACGCAGAAACTTAAAAAGAGCTATGAATTGGCCCAGCGTCAGGCAAGAAATAGAGAAAATGTGAACGCTTCCTACACGCCACAGGGAACCGCTTCAGAAGAAGTAGACCTTTGGGGAGAAAAGCCAGAAGAGAAAGATACCATCATTCTGGAAGAAAAGGCGCCGAAAAAAGTGCCCTCCTACCTTTTGAAAATTAAGGGGGATAATGGAGAAGATATTCTCGTGCCAATGACCCAGGAAGACTATGAAAACCGGAAAGACGAACTCCAAGTAGCGGATACGGAGAAGAAGAAAAACAAGAGCGAAAAGAAAGACGCTACCCATAAAAAAGAAAACACCATCAAATCCAGTGATAAAGAACCCAATCAAAAAGAAATCGCTGTACAAATCAAAAAGAAACTCACGGCTGCTTCTAGTAGTGACGCGGAAGCTCAAAGAGAAAGAATCAAAGCGGCTATGGATAGGTATTCAGGGCGTACAAGGTTCTAAGGGGCTCAAATCAGTAGGATTAGCGAAATTTGCGTTGATTTCTATTGCGTCAAAGGTTCTGAAGGTTCTTAGGGTTCTAAAGGGTCTTGCATGCATCATGATGTGTCAGTATCCATAGGGGAAGTTCTGATTGGGAGTAGCTATGAGCAATTATAAAGATTTACTGGCTTGGAAAGAATCTAGAACGTTAAAGGACATGATCTATGAAACGGTTCAGTCTTTTCCGAAAGCAGAAATCTATTGCTTGTCATCACAAATGCGCCGTGCGGTAGTTTCGATAGGTTCTAATATAGCTGAAGGTGCTGGTAAAGGGAGTAGGCGAGATTATGTCCATTTTCTATATATTGCTCGTGGTTCTGCTTATGAAATAGAAACGCAAACCATTTATGCGGATGATTTGCACTTTCTTACGCCTTTGCAATCTGATAAGTTACATACTCAGATTTCAAGGGTTATCTATTTGCTTAACAAATTGATTGTGGCATTAGAAGATAATACAAGCTATCAGGTTAAAGAAGAAGTATCCTCTTATGGTTCTAGGGATAGTTACCCTAAGAACCCTAAGAACTTTTTGCAGTATGAGAATTCTGAGCAACTAGAATGATTTGTTGCGGAGCACCCTATCACTAAGGAGGTGTGTAGATACATATGATCGGTCAAAAAGGAACTATTATTTCTGTCTTCAGTACAGCCTATGCGGTGGGAAAAACGCTGATTGCTATCAATCTGGCGGCAGAGCTTGCTAGAAGTGGGGAGCGTGTCTGCTTAGTAGACCTGGATTTGCAATTTGGCGATGTGTGCTATTACTTGAAACTGCATCCCAAAACCACCATAGCAGATGCAGAAAAATCTATGAGAAATCATCCTTACGATACCGTGGCTGCTGAATTTTTGACACCTTACCGCACAGAGGGCATTGGCTTTGATGTGATGGCCAATCCTAAACTGCTAGAAGAAGCTTACAATCTGGATGTCAATCTCATTCACGATATTATTTTGCAGCTGCAACTGGAATACGATTATGTGATCATTGATACCACATCTACCTTTAGCTCATTAAATCTATCGGTTATGGATATGTCCACATTGATTGATTTTGTAGGGATTGTGGACTTTATCCCTACGATTAAGAACATGAAATCTGGGGCCGATACATTAAAAGAATTGGGATATGAAAATACAAAAATTCGTTATATTTTAAATCGTGCCAATGCCAAAACCAAGATTGATGTGGAAGATGTAGAAGCCATCTTGGGGAGAAACTTTAATTATGTGGTTTCTAATGATTTTATTACTGCTAGAAAATCTATCCAGTCAGGGATTCCTTTAGTGATTGCTTCCAAGGATACACAGGTGGCTAAAGATATCCGCGCTATGATCGGTAGGTCGGATAGGGACTATACAAAGAAAGCAGAAAGCCAAGAAAAAGGTTGGCTCAGTAGACTGTTTTCATAGGATAGGTCATGTATTTTCATACGTCATTCTCGTTAAAA
>DJPC01000086.1:0-1071 GCA_002439665.1 Dialister sp. UBA6422 | reverse complement strand
GGGATAGTAGAGGAGGTGATTCTATTGGCATATAGAACCGTTCTAATTGAAGAAAATGCTTTGATGCAAGAACGGCTTTCTGGGATTATTCGGAATACCCCTGGATTTGAAGTGAGCGCTCGTTATACATCAGCGGGAGAAGCTATGGGGCAGATGCAGGCTTTCAGTCCCAATCTGATCCTTTTAAATATTGATAGAGAATCCAATGTGAATCTACTGAAGGGTCTTAGACGTAATTATCCAAGCTCCATGATCATTGGCATTTCTAAAAATTGGAATGCAGAAGAACAGGCCAAATTGCTTCGTGATGGAGCTGCTGGCTACATGATCAAACCGTTTACAGGAGATGAACTCCAAGCGGCTGTCAAAAATGCCAACCGTTCTCTTCATTCGGGGACAGCGAAAGTCATTTCTTTTTTCAGTGCCAAAGGGAAAAGCGGCAAAACGACACTCATTGCCAATTTGGCCGCTGCACTGGCAAGACAAACTGGAGAATCGGTTGCCATCATTGATGGGGATCTTCAGTTTGGGGATATGGCAGTGTTTTTCAATCTCACACCGCAAAGTACGATTGTAGAAGCCGTGCGGGATATTAAATTTTTATCACCTATTACGTTAAAAACTTATTTTGTAGAAGTAGAAAATAATTTGCAAGTCTTATGCGGGACTAGTAAGCCAGATATGGCAGAGAGTGTTACCGTCGATGGTTTGGAATCATTGATTCATATGGCGCAAAATCTTTTCAGTTATATTTTGATTGATAGTCCGTCTGGTTTTAGCGACATATCTGCCACGGCCTGTGAATTATCTGATGAAACTTTCCTTATGGCTATGATTAATGGGGGCTATGAAACCACTCATACCAAGCGGGCCTTAGAAATTTTTAAATCTTGGGATGATTATGAAAAGCGGGTGTTTCCGCTCTTTACAAGGGTGGAACCCTGTGATGAAGAGTCGAGAAAGACACTCTCTAAAGCCATTGATTATCCTGTCACATCGATCATACCTAATGCTTATCTAGAAGTTTCCGAAGCAGCCAATAACGGCCGCTTGATTCTAGATGAACATCCA
>DJPC01000092.1:3993-4374 GCA_002439665.1 Dialister sp. UBA6422 | reverse complement strand
ATCTTCCCATAGGGAGCATCGTATCTGAAGGGTATATAATTTTTCTCCTATGACCTCTGGATCCACTTTCTTTCGATAAGAAAGAAACGCACTTTCTGTCTTAGGCGGAAGAATCTTTGCCTCATGAATGTCTCTATCCGGCGCTTGCCATAGGTCTTTCGGGGTATCAAAAACCTCTAGCAAAGAACGTATATATTTCGCACCCAGCCTGGGACATCCGGAAAGAGCCGCTGCATAGATATCCATCATGACACCTCTTTTACCATAAGACAAAATCAAAGAATATAAGCCCTTCTTTTACATCATAGAATGTTTCAGACAATCACTGATGACACGGTACAAAGCCTTTTCATTGATAGGTTTAGACAAATGACCATTCAT
>DJPC01000092.1:3679-3813 GCA_002439665.1 Dialister sp. UBA6422 | reverse complement strand
TCCATGACAGGCATCATCACATCCATCAAAATGAGATCAAACGTCCCCGGCAAAGACTGCTGGAATATTTCCACTGCTTCTTTTCCATTCCAGGCTTTGGTGACCACCATGCCGCGATTTTCCAAGAAGAATGT
>DJPC01000092.1:0-3582 GCA_002439665.1 Dialister sp. UBA6422 | reverse complement strand
CTGGCAAGGCTTTCTTGGCTTCCACTTCCTTGTCCTGGATATCAAAAGGAAGATGAATAGTCACAGTGGTTCCCACATGTTTGTGACTTTCTATGTAAATGGTTCCTCCCATCAGCTTGACAAGCTCCTTTACAATAGGAAGCCCCAAGCCGGTACCAGTATATTTGCTTCTAGCATCCACGTCTTCTTGTGCAAAAGGTTCAAAGGCTCGTTTTAAAAAGGAAGGCGACATGCCTCGTCCATTATCCTTGCAAAGAATGGTATAGTATGCTTTTCCCTCTTTGCAAGTTTCTTCTCTCACACTAAGGACCACATCACCACCAGAAGAGGTGTATTTCACAGCATTGCCTGCAATATTTTGTAAAATCTGCCGAAGGTGAAGGGGACTTCCCACCAGAGAATGATGGAACATCCCCTCCTCTTCGACAGTAAAAGAAATAGCCGCTTCCTTGGCTTGCACAGCTATGATATCTTCCGTATCAGTCAGTACATCTCTCATATCAAAAGGGACATGACTTAAAACGACAGCACCAGATTCCAATTTATTCATATCCAGTACATGGTTCACCAGGTCTAACAAAAAGCGAGAAGCATCTTTCAATTTTTCCCTGCATTCTTTTTGCTTTTCCATATCCTCAGGAAAATGATCGGCCATAGCAAGCATACCTTGGATCCCATTGATAGGCGTTCGGATATCATGGCTCATGCGACGTAAAAAATCAGTTTTTGCCATATTGGCTTTGGTGGCTTCTTCTGCGATATCCCGCAATTTTTGCTTATATTTTGCCTCTTTTTCCTTTTGTCTATCGATTTTTCGCACAATATATAAGACGTGGATAGCCCTTCCCTCTGCATTTCTCTTTTTACATACAAAGCGAGCCAAATGCCAGGACCCATCCTTGGCCTGATACTCCATAGCTACGCTTTCTACATGCTCCAATCGATCCGCCAAGGTCGATGTATCCATGAAAGTTTCCATACGCATCTTATGCTCTTTGGCTACCACTGTATCTCGGACTTCCCGGAAAACTTCTTCTGTATTGCCATGCTTCCCTGTCAAACGATGCACTTCTTCCCCAGCAGAAATTTCTTCATAGGTGCCATCCAGTAAATTCATACGATAAATAATCCAGTAAAATTTACTGATAGTCCCTACCACTTCACTATTGAACTGGGCTTCAGCCAAGGCTTTTTGCATGGTAAGCTGCTGCTTTTCGTGTTCCGCAATGAGGTCATCAATATAACGATACCCCATAATGACTTTAAATCCTTCCGGAGACGGAATGCGTACCATCTGTACCTCAAAATACTGCTGCCCCGCCGGATTGGGCACCGTTTGAAACCGGTAGGCAAATCGCTTGTGTTTTGACAAATAGGATATCAAGAAAGGCGCGCTCATTTTTTCCATAAAATCAGGTGCTGATTCTTGAACAATATAATGGTCGTAATAATATTGTACCCGATAGGAATAGCAATGAATCCCCTTTGTCAATTTCTTTTCTGCTACCACTGTATTGGTTTTTTCATTGCATTTCAACGTATCCATAGTATCCGCTACCAGGTCGCACACATAGACAGATGTATAATCAATACTCAAAGCTTCCATGTATTGCTTTTCCTGGTGTAGTTCTTGGATAGTAGTTTCGAGGGAATCTTGTTTCTTTTCTAGCTTTTGGAGCATCAGAAGATTATCTTTTACACGCCCTAGATAACGCCCCACAGAGGTTAAGATTTTCACCACCAATTCCGTCATAACAAGCCCTGGATTATCTAGGCCAATATATCCATTGAACCTTCCCTGGCATTGAATGGGTATCACGATGAGGGAATGAATGCCCTGTCCTTTCAGTATCTCATGTTCTTTAGGATACAAGTCCCACTCCTTTTCCCAACTAGTAGAAATGACAGGCTTTCCTTGCCACAAACGTTTTCCAAAGGAAGGCATATCATCCATAGTCAAAGATTGTATCAAATCTACGATGGGTGCCATGCCTTCCCTGCACCATGCACCAGTCATTTTTAAAATCGGTTTTTCCAAAGAAGGACAAGAAAAAATATACGCCCTGTCTGCCATAGAATATGTTCCTATCGCAGCAAGCAGCTTGGAATAGCAATGACGAAGTTCTTCTATATTGGTTACATTATCCACCAAACGAATTGCGCTTAATACATCATGGATGGCTGTCATAGCAGTCTGCCATTCTCGCCATTGGCTCATTTTTTCCTTTTCTTCCAACGCTTTTTCAAGCTCTTTTTGCTTCTGTTCCAGCTCTCTTCGGTACTCCATTTCCCGATACTGAGGAGTCAAATCAATGACATAGGAAATACCGCACAAATCTCCGCTGACTTCATCAGTGAAAAGAACCATATGCTGCTCCATCCATAGTCTATCGGCCTTCATGACCAAGGGATAGATCCAAAACCGGTGAACCAGGTGATACTCTCCTTTTTCATAAGCATCGCGGAGATGTTGGGGAGAAAAAAAATCCAAAAAGGTAGCCTTTTCTTCTTCTGGAATGCGACTGGCCCAGAAATGAAGCAAATCAGTATAGCTGGCATCATTGGGAAAATGGATTTTTTCATTAAGATTATAAGGTTTTCCTTCAATAAAACGACAAATATATCCGGGGACTTTGTCCTTTGTGACATTAAAGCTGCTATACAGAGCCGCACTGTCCCTCAATGCCCGCTCCAGCACTTCCACTTTCTTTTCCATGGTCATCTCCCCTTTCCATGGCGCTTGCTTGCTTGCTTGCTTGCTTGCTTCCAGAGTTTATGTTTTCTACTTTCATCCTGTCAACCCCTACTCATTTCCCAACATAGATTTCCCCATCTTTTGATTTTTAAGAAGAAATATATCAATTAGTTTATTATTTTATTTTTTCTTCATTATATGTACATCCTCTATATTTAGCAAGAAAAATTATGGTAAAACAAAAAGAAAAAAGCGCTCATATGAGAAATAAGGAAAAACACAGGCCTAGAAAAGTCACAAAATCTAGCATAGGGTATCCATTTCTTCATGTTATGCATTTTATTTCTTATAAACTATTTCTTTCATATATTTTACATATACATTTATTTTCTGATTGACTTATAACAAATCGCCCTGCAAAATAGAATATATAATATAGGATTAAATCAAATTATGAGGATATCATCATGGGACAAACAGAACTTGGGAGAAAGGGAGAATCTTTGGCATTGGCCTATTTAGCGAAAAAAGGATACAAGCCCATCACCCGTAATTTCAAAAGAACCCATGGTGAGATAGACCTTATCATGGAAGACCAGGGTACTCTCGTCTTTGTGGAAGTCAAAACACGGACCAATCTGCGTTTTGGAGAACCCAAGTCTTCCGTGACGCCTATAAAGCAAGAGCGCATTCGTTATACCGCCAGAGCTTTCCTCTATACCCATCGCATCACCCATCGTTCTATTCGCTTTGATGTGGTGGAAGTGATGATCCAGGGACATGGAGAAGTCAAATTTCATCACATCAGAAATGCTTTTACATAATAAGACGCCAGGCAGGATGCCACGCGGCCCCCAGTGATGAGTCATGCTATTAAGTTAAGGATT
>DJPC01000046.1 GCA_002439665.1 Dialister sp. UBA6422 | reverse complement strand
CCGCCTGCTCCATCGGATCCATTCCCGGGGCTTCCAGAAGAAGAACCTCCCCCTCTTCCGGAAGATGAAATGCCCCCTTTACCAAAACCTATGACCGCCAGCGAAGAGGCCGCTCCGTTTCCGGCAGATATCGTTCTTCCAGATGTGCACCAGCTGAAACCTAAAACGGCTTCGGAAGTCAAGCTACCTACCATGGAAGATCTACCTAATCTGCAAGAAACTTCTCTCTTTGACACCATGCCAAAAGGAGAAGAAATCAAAAAGAAAGATGCCTTCCAGCCCAATCCCATCAACGAAGAATACACCTTTGAGACCTTCGTTCATGGCAATTGTAATGAAATGGCTTTCGCTGCCGCTCAGTCTGTAGCCATGACATCCGATCATCCGGAACAAGATGACAGGACCATGAATCCTCTTTTCATCTATGGCCCATCTGGTCTTGGGAAAACCCATTTGCTACATGCCATTTGCAATTACATTCACAAAAGCAAACCCAACATGTCTGTCCTTTTTGTTTCCAGTGAAACATTTACCAATGAATTAATCGATGCCATTCAAAAACAAAATATGCCCAAATTCCGTGATAAATACAGGAATTTAGACTATCTGCTCATTGATGATGTGCAATTCTTTGGTTCTAGAGGGTCCACCAAAATGGAAATTTTCAATACCTTCAATGAACTCTTTGACAAAAAGAAACACATCATCATGACCAGTGATCGCACCCCATCGGATATTGATAAACTGGAAGCCCGCCTAAAAAGCCGTTTCTCCAGTGGTCTTGTGGTGGCTATTTCTCCGCCAGATTATGAAATTTGTTGCATTATTTTGCAAAAACGGGCAGAAAAATTAAACCTCAGCCTTCCTAAAGACGTGATTGACTACATTGCCAGTCATATCAATACCAATGTACGAGAACTAGAAGGGGCCTTTAATAAATTGGTCACCTTCTCTCAAATCAAAAAGAAACCCATTACCTTGGAATTTACCAAAGATGCTTTGAAAGATCAGATTCCTTTAGACAATAACCAGGAACTCACCATCGATTTCATTATTGATACGGTATGCCAATACTACGGTGTCAAAAAAGAAAAACTCCTCAGTAATGGACGTCCAAAAAAAATCGTCATTCCCCGCCAGATCGCCATGTACTTATGCCGTAATCTATTGAATGAATCCTATCCCACACTGCGGGATGCATTCAAACGAAAAGATCACTCCACCGTACTATATGCTTGCGAACGAGTGGAAAATGATATCGCCAAAGACCCACAAACCAGAGCCGCTATCGATGCCATTCAAAAATTACTTAAAATGAGAAATTAACCGAAATTGTTACGATTTTTTGATGTGAATAAAAGAACATGCAAAGCCCTATAACTTTGCGGATAACCTGTGCACAACCAAGGTCCTTTAAAAAACAGTGAAATCAGTGAATAGCTAAAAAAGTTATTCACTATCTTTTAACAAACCGAGAAAATCGAAAAAATCGGACTTTTCACAAAGTTATTCACTTATTCACACCGTACTACGACGGCGACTACTACTTTATTATTCATCATCGTTATTTATTAAGGAGCTGCCATGAAAGTCATCTTCAATAAATCTGACCTATCTGCTGCCATCGATCGCGTACAACGAGCAGCACAGACCAAAATCAATTCCAATACCAACAATGGCTATTTTTTTGCTACCAAAGATGGGGCTATCGAGCTCCAAGCCAATGATTATACCATTGCCATCAAAACCACTTGTGCTGCCCAAGTAGAAGAGCCTGGTGTTTTAGTGATTGCTGCCCCGCAGCTGCAGACCACCATCCGCATGATGCCAGCTGGCGATATTACCATGGAACAGAAAAAGGGTGAAAATACAGTCACCTTTACTTCTGGTTCCTATATATCTAAATTCCCTACCAGGGATATGACTGAATTTCCAGAAGTACAAGAAATCAGTCATGAAAATCATGGAGTCATCCGCTGCCAAGATCTAATTGCTATGAATAATTTGGTTTCTTTTGCTACCGCAACAGATAAACAAAAACCATTATTTACAGGTATTTTATTTGAACTTCATGATAGTTTATTTGCTATGGCTGCTACCAATACCCACCGTCTAGCTACCAAGGAAGTGTCTTTAGATACTCCTGCTACTGCAGCAGGAAGGTTTATTGTACCGGCCAATACACTGGCCGATGTGGTTCGTATGCTTCCGCAAGAAGAGGATGACACAGTAGAAGTTTCTTGGACCAATAACCATGTGGCATTTACTTTTGGTTCTACCTATTTTATGACCAATCTCATCAATGGGGATTATCCAGATTATCACCGTGTCATTCCCACCCATTTCAATGCCACGGCCACTTTAAATCTGAAAGATTTTCAGGAAGCTGTCCGTTTTGTCAGCCCAATTTCTAGGGATGTGAACTATCAAACCATCAATTTTAATTTCAATGGGGATACCTTAGAAGTCTTTGAAGAAGATCCAGAAATTGGCCGCAGCGATACTTCTATTCCCGTTAAATTAGAAGGGGATAATTTGTCTATTACATTCAATTGCAATTATATTGAAGATATATTGAAACACTCTTCTGGGGAAACAGTGATTCTTCATTTAATGAAGAGCGGTCCTATGCTTGTGGAACAGGAAGAAGATAAGACCTATCAATATGTGGTTACCCCTATGCGAGGCAGAAACTAATGGAAAGTATTCAAATCTATGGAGACTATATACAGCTAGACCAGCTGCTGAAGAAATTGGATTTTATTTCATCCGGCGGAGAAACAGGTCCATTTTTGGCATCTCATATTGTGCTTTTAAACCATGTCAAAGTGCATGAGAAACGGAAGAAAATAAGACCTGGCGATGTAGTTGTGATTGATGAAAAAACCTATACCATCAAACAGGAATCTTAAATGAAAAAGAATGGGCTTATAAGAACATGTCTTGTAAGCCCATTCTTTTTTTATTTTATATATCTATCTATCTTAGTAGGTGCTGAGGTATAGATGGATAGCACTTCATTTGGAGAAATCGTCGGTTGTCACTTGTCTCTTATAGTATAATAAGGAAAAGTCAGAATGAGATATTTCTAGAATGGCAGGTTACAGGTATGCGGTGTACATCGCTTCGTCTGATTCATATCAGAAATGTGGAAGATCAAACTTTGGATTTGGATGCAGGATTGACCATACTGGTGGGTTCCAATGGATGCGGAAAAACCAATAGAATAGAATCCTTGTATTATGGTTCGGTAGGGAAATCGTTTCGTACCTCCAATGACAATGAATTGATACAAATGGGAAAAGATCAGGGAACGATTCTTTTGACCTACGAGGTACATCAAGTATCCCATACCATCAAGATCAAATTGTCTAAAGAGCAGGGAAAGAAAATATTTTTAAATGATACACCGATTAAGAAAAAGGAATTGATTGGTTTATTTAGGACTGTTTTATTTACTCCCGATGAATTACAGCTCATTAAAGGGCCTCCGCTCAATCGTCGTCGATTTTTAGATATGGAAATTTCTCAAGTATCTCCTAGATATTATGAAACTCTTCTGCGATATAATCGAGCGGTGCAGCAGCGGAATGCCGAATTTCGCCAAGCCCAGTGGCAGGGACGAAAGCCAGAGGTGGATATGTGGGATATGCAAATTGCCTCTGGTGCCTCTTATATTGTGAAGAAACGCCTAGAGGCATTACAGCGGATGAATGATATGGTGCCTTCCATGGAATCAGCCTTGACAGGTCATAGGGAAAGTCTTTTGATCAAGTACCAGCAGAGTGGATCTGATGAGGCCCAAACAGATATGGAATGGTATTTACAGAAACTGTCTTTTCTACGAGACGAGGATAGCAGGCTTTGCCGCACCTCTATAGGACCACACCGGGATGAACTGGTTTTTCTGATGAATGGGATGGATATAGGGGCATATGGTTCCCAAGGGCAGCAGCGGACAGCCATATTGGCTATGAAACTTTCTGAAATGGAATTCATCAAAGAAGAGACAGGGACGTATCCTGTGCTTCTCCTAGATGATATGGGAAGTGAATTGGATAGTCATCGAAGGAAAGCCTTGATGGACTATTTAAAAAAGCAGCAGATCCAAGCGGTGATGACAGGAACGGATGCTATAGATGATGAAGATGTACAGGTTCTCTCTATGGAACCATCTTCTACTTAAGTGGAAAGCATAGGGATCAGGAAAAATTCATAAAGGCGCCGTTTTTTTATTATCATATATGGTCATACGGCTTATATGGCTTATGAATAGAGGTGATTGTCATGGAAATGGAAGAGAGACCTAGGGGAAAAAGATATAGAAAGATGGATACCATTTCTCATGTATTTGCAGAATCGGATTTAAATCATCGTCTGTTTGGTCATGAAGGATTTCAATTTTTTCTTCTTCAAAAAAGATGGAAGCAGATCGTAGGACCGATTCTATCTAAAGAATCCTATATTTCGAGTTATAAAGGAGATACCCTTTTTGTGACGGTCACCAATTCCTCCTTTATGCAGCAGCTCTATATGGTGGAATCTGATATTGTATCCCAGCTTCAGAAAGATGAATGGGGA
>DJPC01000009.1:1136-2694 GCA_002439665.1 Dialister sp. UBA6422 | reverse complement strand
CACAGAGTTTAGCCGCCATATCTGCTGTATCGATCACAATGGTGGAATAAGGGAAATCCTTTTCCTGGCTGATGGCCTGTAGCGTTTTCATCAGCTCCATCCAGCTAGTGGGGCTTACCCTATCCACTTCCATGCGCTGGCTCCCTTTGTCCAGGTCGATAAAAAGGGGTTTGGGGAAGTGACTGGCAAAAGTCGTCTTACCGATTCCTTCCACCCCATAGACCACACACTTGACGGCACTTTTCTTTGCGCCTTTCTCAATGGTTAGCATCATAACCTCCTATAGATATATTTCTAAAAGTGAAATACTTCACTTAATAGACAGATTCTGTTTTTCTTCCAGCGTGGCACCCGGCACTTCTTTCCCAGCTTTCAAAAAGTCCTTGATAGCTACCTTGTCGGGGCTGGTGGTGATGGTCTGCTTCATAAAGCACATAGGAAGCAGCTTCTCGTCAGGAATGGAAACCGCCGTGGACTTTCTCCATCGGATCTGCGCACTAGGCACATCAGCTTTCTTCCCAGCTTCCAGATGCATGGCAAGATAAGTCATAAGGCTGTCCCGTTTCTTCTGTGCCCTATCGGTTCTATCTTTTAATTTGTTGGTTTCTTCTTTATACTGGGCAATGTCAGACTGCAGATTTTTGATATACCGGCAGATGTTATCCACCTTTGTCCATTTCTCCATCTGCAGATCATCCAAAGCCTGGGTATCCAATACTTCCCCAGTGCTGCCATCTACTGCATCTCCTTCAGGGGTAATGAAAATATTCCGAAGTCTTTCATCGATTTCATACAACGTAGCCATTTGATTTCCTCCTATTTCCTGTCCTTTTTAGGACGGCGTACCTTACAATATGGTTTCAGCTCTCTTTTCATGGATTCTGATAGGGGCTGCAAAGCCGGCATCCCAAGGATCTTCGTGATTTCTACACCTATTTTCTCCAGCTCTAGGTCAGTGGGAGCAAATGGAAGCCTCAACCCATCATGAATGATAATTAAGTGGTCCCACTGAAGTGGTTTTACAGATTCCCACAAGCTATCTTGAGCCCTGATGATTTTACGGATGATAAATTTGTAATATTTAAGAACATCATCTCTATCTTCCATAGCATTCTGAAATCGGATGTTTTCTTGTACTGCATCGACGTTGCATCGATTACAGCAATACTTTTGAGCCTTATGCCGTTTGTTTGCAATAAACGGAGCCCCGCACCAGACGCATAGTCTAAACTTTTTCATATAATGACCTCTTACCTCCTGAAATCTGATATAATAAGAGGCAGAGAGACTGCCTAAATCTTTCTACCCTTGCCACTGAGTGATTGCACCACTCGGTGGCTTTTTTCTTTGCCTTCCAAAAGGTCAATCACCAATCCAAAAGCATCTTTCATGCCCTGGTTGTATTGAAAGAAGGGATTGTCTCCATTGCGATGTCCCTTAAGGGCTCTATCGCCAGCCTTGATTTGCTGGCTTACGAGCCAAGTAAGTATTTCTTCTTTTTCCATGAGGGCCTCTACTGAAGGATAGCCGCCATAATGGGCGTGCACAAAACAAAGAG
>DJPC01000009.1:0-1040 GCA_002439665.1 Dialister sp. UBA6422 | reverse complement strand
TGGGCATTGATAGCTTTCAGCATTTCTTCTACAGCATCCATTTCATTCACCTCTGTTTTTCATCCCTTACATGACGGCATAACACTTAGCTTCCCATTCACTCCGCTCTTTGGTGCGGCGTTTTTTGTTTTGGGATTCTTTCAGCACTTCTTTCTCCGTCCGGTCCGCCATGATTTGAATATAATCGGACTGTGCTTTGGCCTTAGCGGCCCTGATTTGTTTCTTGGCTTCCTTCATTTCAGCATTGCATTCCGCCAGATAGGAAGCGGTGTGACTATTATCCCAGCCGATTTGCAGTCTCCGCTTTTCTGCTTCCTTCTGCCGCCGGACTTCCCGGCGTTTCTTCGCTTCTGCCACCTCTGACAAATACCAGCGATGTTGACGACGATTTGTCTTTTTAGGCCTGTCACTCTTGGACTCGATATAATCCAGGCCGTCATAAATTTCCAAATCTTCCAGATCCCCTCTGGAAAGGCCATAGGCTTTCCAGATGACCCCAGAGCCCACTGGCTTTTCTCCTAATTCCATTCGTTTTTCCTCCTTTCAGATCCAAATCTCACTCTCCGCCCCTCTGCTATAATCATTAGCAGAAAGGAGGTGAGTACTATGCGTTTAAATTTTGACTGTGTCAGAGATGTCATGCTTTGGGCGGAGAGCCTAACAACTCCGACACGCCTTGCTATTTATGTAGATATAGATTCTCTGTCCAAAACCAAAGATATCTACCTTGATACCTCCGAACGACCAATCCCTGATGATTCTCAAAACAGCCTTTTAGAAAAATACCCCAATGAAATTCTTGTCTATCACCTGACCTACTGTATCCGCGCGAACTTGCTGATTCGCGATATCAACCTAGATGACAACTTGATAGCCATTAAAGACTTGACTCCCGAAGGACATGCATTTCTTGAAAATATCAGAAGCGATACAGTCTATGAAAAGGTAAAAAAGATCTGTAAGAAACTAGGCATTGAGTCTTTGTCCGGTATAGCGGATATCTCGAAAGCTGTCGTGACTGAAATTATCAAGGCATATCT
>DJPC01000164.1:5045-5236 GCA_002439665.1 Dialister sp. UBA6422 | reverse complement strand
CATCATTTTGAAGCCTATGCTGGTACCATAGAGGATATGAAAGATGCTGATATTCTCATCAATGCATCTGGTAAACCTCGCCTTCCTGGACAGACTCGTTTAGATATGATGGATGGCGGTATCGCAACCACAAAGGAATTTTTACCACTCATTGAAAAATCCGGCTTTGATGGTATTATCATTTCTATTTC
>DJPC01000164.1:4812-4994 GCA_002439665.1 Dialister sp. UBA6422 | reverse complement strand
GATTATCCGAAAAATAAAATCATTGGCTCCGGCACCGCTTTGGATTCCGCACGTCTGCAGTATCAGTTATCTGACCAGCTAAAAGTAAATCGCCGATCTCTTACAGCTTATCTCTTAGGTGAACACGGCGATTCTAGTATGATCCCTTGGAGTCATGTCACCGTAGCTGGCAAAAAAATAGA
>DJPC01000164.1:0-4735 GCA_002439665.1 Dialister sp. UBA6422 | reverse complement strand
GTAGAAAATACCACCAAAGGTTGTACGGAATTTGGTGTCACTTCTGCTACCGCAGAATTGGTTCGTGCTATTTATCACAATGAACACAAAGTCCTTCCAGTATCTGTATATCTCGATGGTCCTTACGGTATCAAAGACAGCTTTGCCTCTGTGCCAGTAAAGATTGGTAAAGACGGGGTAGAAGACATCATTGAACTTCATTTGACCAATGAAGAACAGAAGGAATTGGAAGCTTCTATTAAAGTACTGAAAGAACACTTTGCTAGAGCACTCACTCTATAATGAAATAGTGGTTTGTTAGTTGTTGGAAATCTGTAACTATCCCATCCACGCCAAAAGGGCTGTGAATCCCATGTACACCATGTGATTCACAGCCTTTTTGCATATTCCATTACATCAAGTCTGCCAATTCCAAAATGAGTTTCTCACTCTTTTCCCAACCTAAGCAAGGGTCCGTGATGGACTTGCCATAGACGCCATCACCGATTTTCTGACTGCCATCTTCGATATAGCTTTCTATCATGAGGCCCTTCACGATATGCTTAATATCTTTTGAGTAAGCACGGCTAGCCATGACATCCTTGGCGATACGGATCTGTTCCATATATTTTTTGCCAGAATTATTATGGTTGCAATCTACTACAATGGCAGGATTTTGCAGATGTCTTTCTCCATATAATTCAAAAACCTTCTGCAGATTTTCATAATGATAGTTTGGCATACTGGTACCGAAATGATTCACATAGCCGCGAAGGATCGCATGGGCCATGGGATTTCCTGTGGTATGCACTTCCCATCCATGGAATAGAAAATCCTGTTCATTCTGCGCTGCTTCGATGGAATTCATCATAACAGACAAATCACCAGAGGTTGGATTTTTCATTCCCACTGGGATACCTGCCCCACTGGCAATCATGCGATGAAGCTGATCTTCTACAGAACGAGCCCCAATGGCCCCATAAGAAAGAAGGTCAGAGAGATATCTGTGATTTTCTGGATATAAAATTTCCTCAGCACAAGTAAAGCCCGTTTCTTCAATCACATGGACATGCATGCGACGAATGGCTTTGATGCCTTCCATCATATTTTCATTGCCTTCTGGATCGGGCTGGTGAAGCATGCCCTTATATCCTTTGCCAATGGTTCTTGGCTTATTGGTATATACCCGAGGAACAATGAAGATTTTATCTTTGACCTTGTCCTGCACTTGAGCAAGACGGGTACAATAGTCCAATACAGCAGGTTCGTTGTCTGCTGAGCAAGGGCCGATGATCAAAAGGAGACGTTCGTCTTTCCCTGTCATGATTTGGTGAATTTCTTCATCCCGTTTTTCCTTGAGCTTCTGAAATTCCGCCTTCAGAGGTATCTCATGTTTAATTTCCTGTGGTTCCGGCAATTTCCGGACAAATTTCATCTGTTCCATATGTCTCTCCTATTCTGCTACTCTACTATGCTTACAAACTATATCTATACTATTTAATCACTTCGATTTTAAACACATTGATGGTATCCACATCTGGACAGCAAAAGAGAGCAGTCCCTTTTTCTTGCCCCTTTTGTGGTATTTCACCACCATACCGCAAGATATCAATATAAGGAAATGCTACGTGCATAGCCATAGGACATATCTGTCCTCTTTCTGTATCAAAATCCCAGCTATCTCCTACCCGATGTCCTCTATGGCATGGGCAAGGACCTTTTCGATCCACACAAGTGATTCTAATCTTAGGTCTCCGTGGCATCAGTCCACCACCTCCAGACAGGTTTCCACTGGAATCCCTTTAAATGTGTCCTGATTATCCATATTTTCTAATATCATGGTACGTACCGCATCCATAGCTTTTTGCACTGCTTCTTCCATCGATACACCCAAAAGGACCTTCCCCATAAAAATAGAAGAAAATATATCCCCTGTACCAGGAAAGCGAACAGGTATCAGCTGAAAGGGTTTGAAAAAGAAAGAATGCGTATTCTTATCATATCCAGCCACCACATCTTCCCCATTCACTTTGGCACTGGTCACCACGACAGAACCATGGCTTATATGATGTAATGTCAAAAGCAGTGCCTTGGCTTCTTCTTCAGTCATCCCTGATGGCTGATAAGGGGTATCAGTCAGCAAAGCCGCTTCTGTATAGTTAGGAACCATATAATCTGCCTGGGCAATGAGCTGTCTCATAGATGTTACTGTTTCTTGGGTCAGACCATTATAAAGATGTCCTTCATCTCCCATAATAGGATCTACAAAAATATGGGTTCCTTTTTCTCGTTGCTGCTGGCAATAGGAAGCAATCATGTGTGCTTGTTCTTTAGAAACAATGAATCCCGTAGAGATAGCGTCAAAAGAAAATCCTAGTTCTTTCCACACAGCCAAAGTGTGTTTCATAAAGTTTGTGGTATCTTGGATTTCAAATTTTCCATAATCCAGTGTATTGGATACCAAAGCAGTAGGTAGATTATACGTATAATGTCCCATATGAGATAAAACAGGCATCATGGCTGCTAAAGCCACTTTCCCATACCCTGGTAAATCATTGATGAGTAAGATTTGCTTTCCCAATATGATATCCCTCCTTTATAAGGTAGTATCTGTTTAAGTATATGCATATATATTATCATACTTTGTTTTCTTATGTAAAAATAAAGAGGGAACATAACAAAATACTTTCTCATATGATCACAACCTCTTTTTTATAAATTAAAAGCCCAAAGCCCTCTCTTTTAACTCTCCTTCGGAAAAGCTTCCGCAGGCTGAAACAGTATAAGACACAGGTGACTAGTAACTAGAAGCCCCCATATATCTTATGAAATACGAAAAGGCTGTGACAAGATACTTTTGCATCTTGTCATAGCCCTTTTTACCATTTTCTATAGCATTAAAACTGAAGTCCTGCTTTTTTCAAAGTTTTAAATGTATAGTCCAAAATATGATACAATGTTTCTCCATCTTCCACATTGAGTTTTTTAGGATCCATTTTCTTCACATCTTGATAATAAAATCCCAATTTCTTTTCCAGCCCTTTGAAAGATTCTGCTCCTTCTGCTTTTTCTGCCTCCCGTTCCTGCAGTTCTTGCAAGACAGATTCCATCTGCCATACTTTTTCTTGCAACTTTTCATTTTCTCTTTGCAACGCATCTATGGTCAAATGCAAGCCCTCATTTTCATCCCGTTCCTGAGAAAGATTCATTTGCAAACTTTCTACCGTCCCTCTTAGCACCTGAATCAGCTGCCTGGTGACTTCTATCACTTGTACATTTCTCTGCTTCGTATCTGCACTATCCATAAAGGCACCTCCATTATTATGCCACCTACAATACCATTCTCCACATGACACTTTTAAATCGTTAACCTTTTTATATCATTGTATCACAAGAAATGTTAGCTCAATGTAAATTCTTTACAAAGTTTTGGATATGTTCCTTATAGGCAGGACCATTGGTAGCCATTTCCATAGTATGGGCTGCTCCTTCAAAAACATAAAGTGATTTATTACGGCTCCCTGATGCTTCTACCAATTCCTGTGCCACCTCAGGTGGTACCAATCTATCTTCGCCTCCATGGAGAAATAAAACGGGAGAAGTCATAGATTTCACCTGATACATAGGATCTAGCTGATACAGTAAAGTACGGTCATGATAGAATAAAGCCGCCTGAAAGAAAGGATTCAGTACATCCATTCCCAAAAGAAGTCTTTCGTCCCCTGTATAGGTAAGAAGTTTTTCTTTTCCTAAGGCCAGTAAATCTCCATAAGAGCTATCAGCCACGTAAAAAGACATCTCTTTTCCTTGCTTACTTCCGCTATACAAAAGTGCCATGGCAGCTCCTAGAGAAATACCGTGCATGCCAATCTGCATCGCCGGATTTTTAGATTTTAAAAAATCCACCCAACTATCCAGATCTTCTATATCATGAATGCCCCAGTCGGTTCTTTCGCCGCCACTCTCTCCATGACCTCTTAAATCGATAAGAAGTACATTGTATCCCATCTCACGATATATATCTATGTATGGAACGCACATGGAACGATTTTGGTATAATCCATGGATCAATATCACAGCTTTCCGCTTGTGCCCCGGCTCTTCTATATAGGTTCCGCGAAGTTCCGTTCCATCTTGAGAAGGTACCACCACTCGCTGCCAACCATTTCTCTCCTCCAATTCATGGATACGTCTCACGTCGGTTCGATGATTTTCGATTCCTAAAATTCGATCCCAAGGTGCATAAAATAATTCATTGTAAGCCATATTCCCCACATAGCATCCTATTCCTAAGGCTGCTATAACACCTAGGTAAATCAACCACTTGATGAGTTTCCACAAACATCCCAAGGTCTTACTTCTCTTCCTTTCTTCTTCGAATAGCACCTATAGGCTATGCCAGTCATTTTCCTATGAATCTTTTCTCTTACCATTCTCGATCTTTTTTGATGGTTCCTTTTTCTACATTGGGTTTTAAGAAAGATTCCTTTACATAGTCCCATAACATACGAGAGCCCTTAGGAGTCAATTCATTTCTGTGATAAATCTGGCTTAAAGAAACACCATGTTCTTTCCAGGATTTTCCTCCTGTATAATCATTGAGCATCATGGGCTGGATATTATCCATGGTATGAGCAAACTTAGCTTCTGCTGTCTTTCCTTCTTCAAACTCCATCCATAAATCATAAAAGAGTTGGGCATGATCTTGTGGCAGCATACCAAAGATACGGCGCGCTCCTTTTTCTTCCTTCCCATG
>DJPC01000065.1 GCA_002439665.1 Dialister sp. UBA6422 | reverse complement strand
GCAAATTCATTGAGATGCATCATAGGTTCCCTAAGGATTTTTCTCACAATCATGTGAGTCATATGTTGCAGTACCCGCTTATCTTCTTCTGTAAGCCCATCAATTTTAGCAAGGCCATGACGAAGTTCTCTTTGGCGAATTTCTTCTGCCTTATCAGAAAGAGATACCATCACCGGTCGCGTACTCAAGTAAGTAAAGCGATCTTCAATGGATTGAATTTCCTCTTCAATAATCACTTTGGCTCTTTCTGCTTCTCCCTCACGGAAACGGATATTACTATCTACAATGTCCTGCAGATCATCGATGTTATACAAGGTGACATTACGGATATGTCCCACTTCTGGTTCAATATCACAGGGAACTGCAATATCAATAGCCACCAACGGCTTAGAGTCTCTCTTGGCCATTAAATTCTGTACATCCCAGGCTTTCACGATATACTGGGTGGCCCCTGTAGCAGTGACAATAATATCCACATCTTCTGCATGGGATAAAGCGCCTTTGAAAGGTACTGCCTTACCGCCTATCTTTTCAGCCAGTTCTTCTGCTTTTTCTATATGTCGATTGGCAATGAGTACATTTTTAAGACCCTTCCCTTGTAAATTTTTGACAAGGAGTTCTGCTGCCTCACCGGCCCCAAAAACCATGGCGGTCCGTTCCTCTAACCCGCCTAAGATTTTTTCGGCCAATTTGACAGCTGCATACATGACAGAAACGGCACTGGTAGAAATCTGCGTCTCTGTACGCACTCTTTTACCAGTGGTAATGGCCCTGTGAAATAGAGTATTTAAAATGGTCTTAGTGGCTTTCTCAGAAAGAGCCATGGTATAGGCCGTTTTGATCTGGTTTAATATCTGACTTTCCCCAATCACCATAGAGTCCAGACCAGATACCACTTCAAACAAGTGGCGAATGCAAGCTTCCCCTTCAAAATAAAAGAAGTATTCATCCTTAGCTTCTCGATTGCCTGATAAAGCTAAAAATGTCTTCATTAATGCTTCTTTTGCGCTAGCATCACGAAGTACTGCATAAATTTCAGTACGATTACAAGTAGAAAGTACCACCATTTCCTGGATAGCATCCTGTTCATCCAAATGATGCAGTCCACATCTTGCACTTTCCGGTGAAATGGCAAACTGTTCACGAATATTAATAGGTACTGTCTTATAATTCAGACCTAAAACAACCAATTGCATGACGTACACACTCCTCTGCTTCGTCTAATTTTCCCTCTATAACCAAGTGCATGACACTCTCATCAAAGACCATGCGCCAAAATGTTTCCCTCATTTGGCTATTTCCCATTTGCTCTTTAAGTTCCACTCGGATCTGGCTGACCCTATCCAGCCATTCCCCTAGTTCATCTGGAATGACCTCACTAAGCCACTTTTTCACATATTTTGCCATAGCAGGAGATCGTCCTTCTGTGGACACAGAAATGTGAAGGCCTCCCTTGGTAAAAGAAGCAGGCAAATAACAATTTCCCAAGTGGGGAAAATCAGAAGCATTGTATAAAAAATGTTCCTTTTCTGATTCTTTTCCCACAGCTTCTGCGACCGATGAATTGCCACACGCGGTGACCACTAGTCTATATCCTATGCAATCTCCTTCTTCATACCATTTTTTCCTCCATTGCAATTGATTTCCCTTCCAAAGCAATGAAATAGATTCCTCAATCACCGGTGCCAGGACAGTGACTTTGGCATGGGCAAGCAAGAGTTTCTTGATTTTTCTAAGAGCTACATGCCCCCCTCCAATGACCAGGCACGGAACTCCTTCCAATCGGATATTGATAGGATACAAAATCATTCCTCCTAAGCTAGGTATCATGTATAAAATCCTGCAGGCTAGTTGGCCTATGGAATTTACACATTAACTTAAATTTTAACACCCTAATTATGATAAAACAATGTGATATTTGCTTGAAAATCATACATTTAATATTCTCATGATCCTTCTATCATGGAGTTGCTAGAAATGTAGATTGATAAGATCTAGGCTTTGAGCATCCATAGCCCCTCTTTTACACAATATTGGAGAATCGTTCTACTGCCTTAGCAAATTTAGCAATGGTTTCATCGGCATTGCCATGTTCGATACCATCACGCACACAATGCTGCAAATGACCTTCTAAAATAATTTGTCCCACTTTATGTAATGCAGATTTAGCTGCATTGACTTGTGTAATCACATCTTCGCAAGGAATATCTTCCTCAATCATACGATCAATCGCCTGTACCTGTCCCATAATTTTTCTTAATCTTCGATGCAGGTTTTCTTCATCCATACATTGTTTCATATATATCTCCTTATGATCTAGCCCATCACTATCAAAATGATGGGGCTCCTAACAACCAGAACTTGGCATTGCCATGACACTTTACCATGTCTGATTGCTCCCCCTAATTTACTGACTATATACCCTATACGATACCTAAATAGGTCATCACGGATATTTGTAATTCTTTATTTCCTATGTAATACCATACTTTTGACGGGTTCAAAACTTTTCCGATGAATGGGGGTAATCCCAAGCGTCTCCAATGCTTTGATATGTTCTGCTGTACCATACCCTTTATTTCTAGCAAATCCGTACCCTGGATACAAGGTATCATATTCATCCATGATGGTATCACGATGCACTTTGGCTACAATGGAAGCAGCCGCCACAGAAGCACTTTTGGCATCCCCATGAATCAAAGATACAGTGGGGCAAGAGAAATGAAGTGGCATAGCATCCACAATGACCGCATCGGGATTGACATGTAAATTTTTAACAGCCTGATACATAGCCATCATAGTCGCCTCATAAATATTGAGGGCATCAATTTCTTCTGGTGGCAAACTAACTATCGATATATCCACCGCCTCTTGATAAATTTTAGCCGCAATCTCTTCTCTATGTTTCGGTGTCACTTTTTTGGAATCATTGAGTCCATAAGCAAACCAATGAGGCGGGAGTATCACCGCAGCCACCGTCACAGGACCTGCCAAAGGACCGCGTCCTACTTCGTCGATTCCCACAATATGTGTCAATCCTTTTTTATAAAATTGACTTTCCACCTCATACATAGATTCGACACGAAGCCGTTCTTCGCTTTCCTTCTCTAGCCGTTTCATATAGGAAACCACTAGACGTTGTACCCCTTTTCGCTCATCAGAAAGAATTTCCTGCAATATATGTTCCGGTACTTCATCTTGCCGAAGAATGTCTCGGATTTCAGATATTTTCAACATGATTTACCTCATTAGAACTGGTTGTTAGTTGTCAGTTGTTGGTTTATTTGCCGAATTCATTTGTGGCCATTCGCACAAAAGAAAATTAGATTGGTTTTGAGGTTAAGAGTTCATAATTTACTAAACCTTAAACCATTCAGCTCCATATTAGTTGCTGAAAATCTAACAGCCAACAACTACCAACCATTTATTTTTTTGGCAATGGATCCAATGTAATCTTTCCCAATTTTCCATTTCGGAAATCGTGAAGGACCACCATCTCTGCCCGGTCATAGTCGATAGCACCACCAGGCAGTAGGCAGCCTCTCCTTCTACCAGCTGCTTCCAATAGCAATTGGGGATCCTGATCCGTATCCTGGATGTCATATTTTTCCTTCAATACCCAAGGAGAAGTTTCCGATAAAGAGGATAATAAAGCGGAGACCACTTCACTAGAATTAAATACATCTCCTGCGATAGCTCCTGTAGCCGCTAGCCGAAGAGCTGCTGTCTGATCATCAAACTTCGGCCACAAAACGCCTGGTGTGTCAAGTAAATCCAGTCCATCAGAGAGTCGTACCCATTGTTTCCCCCTCGTATGTCCCGGCGTATTAGCCGTACGTGTGGCTGCTGTTCCTGCCAAGAAATTAATCAATGTAGATTTACCTACATTAGGAATCCCCAAAATCATAAGCCGTACAGAACGACTTTTGATTCCTCTTTTCCTCCACTTGGCCAGCATCGGTTCTGCTGTTTCTCGAATGAGAGAGAGCAGCCTTTTTTTATTTTTCCCATTTCCTACACTCATAGGTACTACCGGGATATTTCGTTTTTGGAAATAAGAGACCCACCGATCGGTAGCTTTGGGATCTGCTAAATCTGCTTTGTTCAAAATGACAATGCGCGGCTTCCCTTTGACCAATTCATCGATCATAGGGTTGGCACTAGAAGCAGGAATGCGGGCATCTAGCAGTTCTGCTACCACATCGACAGCCTTCAGATGTCCTTCTATCATTCGTTTCGTCTTGGTCATATGACCTGGAAACCATTGTATTAACATATGCACCTCCTGGAGATACCTTAGGGGGGTATCCCTACATAATCATTATTTTATCATAAATGCTATCTGAACGATAGCTAACTAGCGGAAGAATACAAAATGGGCGCTTGGTCATGGATGATTAGTCCTAAACCACGAGCAATTAACAAACAGGAACACTCCATTTCCGTATCACTTACATAGGATGGCCATGGATACACTTAAGATCATATTTTTAGACAGCACAAAAACACGGATGGAAATCCGTGTGTCTATGTCCAGTGAGTGGTCACCCTGAATACGGCG
>DJPC01000141.1:2704-4302 GCA_002439665.1 Dialister sp. UBA6422 | reverse complement strand
ATCTGTCATCGTTCTCTTTTCCAAACCGCTAGTCTGCCAATGACCTATTTTGCTCCCTGCAGAATTTCTTTCAGATATTCATTTTTCTCTTTTTTCTCATCCACATTATCCAAAAGGAGGTCTACATAGCGAGATAGAGTATCTGGGTCCGTATAACCAGAGATAAAGGAATTGGCTTTGTTACTTTCCAAAATAATTGGAAATTCTACAGCAGAAAAAAGTTGCATCGCTTTTAGTTCCAAATCCCGTTCATCAGTATATCCAGTGATTTCTGCTACATTGCGAATCACTTTTTCCCAGCACTGGCTATGAAGAAGGGAGAGATAAATAAAGTAAGTATCTTTGGCATCTTCACTAGAAGGATTGGAAATAGAGCGGAAAAGAGCCGGATGCTGCCGGGCTAGTTGGAAATATGACATGATATATTTTTTGAGCCGTTCTTTGGCAGGAAGTCGCATATCATCTAAGTAGGCTACAATATTTTCCAGATTTCCCATCATATATTCCAAAGCAGCACCAATGAGTTCTTCTTTGGAACCAAAATAGTATCGTACAGAGGCAATATTGACACCTGCTTCTTTGGCAATGGTGCGTACCGTCGCCTTTTTGAATCCCTGCTGCTGCAGGATATGTACCGTGGTTTCAATCATCTTTTCCCGTACTTTTTCACCTTTGCCGGTTAATTTTCTGCTCATAATGTGGTTCCCTTTCTGAGATTCATGGTCTGCTTAATAAAGGATAATTCGGAAGGTATTTCTTTCTTCTCCGTCAAAGCATTCATCATGAGCTTCAGACGGTTGGCCTGATTCACTTCACTGGCACTGGCATCACAGTCCAAGGCCAAAAAAACAGCTTCTGGATAGGCTGTATGTAATTTATGTACCATGCCTTCGCCTGTGATGTGATTGGGAAGGCAGGCAAAAGGCTGGAGACATACCACACCGCGACACTGATGATATAAAAGATCGATCATATCAGCAGTAAGGAACCAACCTTCTCCCGCCCGATTTCCTAAGGATAAGTACTGAGAAGCCCTTTTGGCCATTTTTTCAATACTGGTAATTTCATGGAACCGCTTGCTATGTTTCAATGCTTTTTCCTGTGGTTTTCTATACCATTCTAACAGATAGCGAGAGAAAAGACCTTTCAAGTCATCTTTCATAGAACCATCCATATATTTTCTTTGGAAACGACTGTCCATAGTACCGTAAAGGAAGAAATCAAGCATACCGCTAGTTTCCGCCTCTCCTCCATTAGCCTCGATGGCGCGGACAATATCATTGCTGGCAATAGGGCTGAATTTAACATAAATTTCCCCTACAATCCCAGTGCGAGGACGGCGCTCTGTATCATTTAAAGGAAGTCTTTCAAAATCACGAACGATAGACTCTATGTTTTTGCTATAGCGATGGAAGGAATCATGATGTAGCAAAGAATCAGCACACTGCTTCTGCCATTTCTTGCAAAGCGACTCCGCACTGCCAGGTACTTTTTCATAAGGACGAGTCCGGTATAAGCACTGCTGCAAAGCATCTCCATACACCACAGCCTGAATGAGACGGCGACCCATTTCTAAAGAAAAATGGAACCCTGGCTGT
>DJPC01000141.1:0-2623 GCA_002439665.1 Dialister sp. UBA6422 | reverse complement strand
AAAAAACCAATATAGTTTGATGCACGGCACATACCGCCGGTCTGAGACAACATGACAGCTGTTTTATTAAGATCATACTCTCCAGACTTAAGAGCCCGCATGAGAGAACCAATGGTAATGATAGCCGGATAGCAGGCATCATTATTGACGCAAGAAAGTCCTGTATCGATGTCACTATGAAGGGGTGGCAAAACTTTCACCTGGTAACCTACACTTCTGGCAGCGGCTTCAATCAAAGGAAAATGGATAGGAGACATTTCTGGTGCCAAAATGGTAAAGTCCTTTTTCATGTCTTCTGTAAAAGTAGCTTTTGGATAATGAATGGGAGCAGCTTCTGTATTTTCTTCTATACGTTCTTTAATGGCTGCTTTTAATGAACGGAGGCGAATACGAACAGCTCCCAAATTGAGGCTTTGATCAATTTTAAGGCAGGTATAGAGACGATTTCTCTTTTCCATGATTTCCTGTACCTGATCCGTGACCACCGCATCCAAACCGCATCCAAAGGAATTGAGTTCTACCAGCTCCAATTGTTTATGGCGAGTCACATAATCGGCTGCTTTATACAGACGGCTGTGCCATGTCCATTGATTCATGACACGAAGTTCAGGAAATTCACCGCCCACCATAGAAATCCCATCTTCTGATAGCACTGCCATCCCCAGCTGATTGATTAAATCCGGAATGGAATGATTCACCGCAGGGTCTACATGATAGGGACGACCAGACAAAACAATACCGATAAGATGTTTGTCTTTAATTTCCTGCAATATCCGCTGGGTTTCCTGGTATAAGGACTTCCGATAATCCAACTGGGCAGCTTCTCCAGCATACATAGCACTTTGTATGGAAGAACCAGAAATCCCCATAGGTTTGAATACTTTTTTCAGCTGCCCATAGAGTGCTTTGGGTGCATGGAGAGGCAAGAAGGGATGTAAAAATTTCACATCATATTGAGAAAGCAATTCATCCATATTGGCTTCAATATTTTCTGGATAAGAAGCCACCATAGGACAGTTGTAACTATTGGTACTCCCTTCATCAGGCCCTTTATCAATGCAAGGGTACCAAATGAAATCTGGATGGTGCTTTGCCAGATCAGCCACATGGGCGTGAGCCAATTTGGCAGGGAAACATTCGGAATAGGAAGGAATGGTTTCCATGGCTTCTGTAGGAATCTCCCTAAGCCCTTCACTGGAAGTAACAACTCTAAATCCCAGTTTGCTAAAGAAAGCATGCCAATAAGGGAAATCTTCATACATATTAAGCACCCGCGGGATACCTACTGTTCCCCTTGTCGCCTGTTTAGGAGAGAGCGGACGTCGATGCCATATCTTATCATATTTCCACCGGTATATATTAGGCAAGGTAGAATGAGGCGCACTCTTTCCCGTAAGCATAATGGCAGCACCACGTTCACATCGATTGCCAGAGACAAAAGCTCTACCATCATTGAAACGAGTCAAGGTAATCATGCAATGATTGCCACAACCAGGGCAACGCTTCATTTCATTGGTATAGCTAAGAGTTTTTAATTTTTCAGGAGTCACCAAAGTAGACACATGCCCTTCAGGACACTTTTCTCTAGTAATCAGTGCCATACCATAAGCCCCCATGAGACCTGCCACATCAGGACGTATGACATGACATCCCAATAACTGTTCTAAAGCCCGAAGCACCGCATCATTGTAGAATGTACCCCCTTGTACAACCACTTTGTTTCCCAGATCCGATGCCTTTCTAAGCCGTATGACTTTATATAATGCATTTTTGATAACAGAATAGGAAAGCCCTGCTGAAATATCTGCCACAGATACTCCATTTTTTTGTGCCTCCCGAACACGAGAATTCATGAAAACCGTGCACCGAGACCCTAAATCTACTGGATGTTTTGCAAAAAGGGCTAAGTGAGAAAATGTTTTAATATCCATTCCCAACGATTGAGCAAAAGTATCTAAGAAAGATCCACAACCAGAAGAACAAGCTTCATTAAGGAGAATCTCATCTACCGCCCCATCTTTGATGCGGCAACACTTCATATCCTGCCCGCCAATATCTAAAATGGTTGTCACATCGGGAAGAAAATGCTTGGCACCTCTATAATGGGCCATGGTCTCCACTTCGCCTATATCGGTTTCCAATGCTCTTTTGATCAGTTCTTCCCCATACCCAGTGACACCAGCTCCGCAAATGGTAACTCCCCTTGGCAATTTATCATATAAATCAGATAAAATACGCCGTGCTCCTGCCAAAGGAGTCCCCTGATTGCTGCTGTAATATTCATATAAAATCCGATTATCTTTATCTAAAAGAACAGCTTTAATAGTCGTGGACCCTGCATCAATCCCCAACCATACAGGACCATGGGCATTGGCAATATCTCCCCTAGGCGCATGAAATTTTTCATGTCTTTCTTGGAATGCCTTATAATCTTCTTGATTTTCAAAAAGAGCAGGCAGCGTTTTGGATACACCTAGGTCGATATCATCAGTAGCTTCTACCTTTTTTAGCCAATTATCCAAATCCATAGGCTTATCATGCATGGCTGATACAGCAGCACCAATGGCTACATACAATTCTCCATGATCAGGAACAATCATATCTTCATCGGCAATATGAAGCG
>DJPC01000102.1 GCA_002439665.1 Dialister sp. UBA6422 | reverse complement strand
TCCTTCGATGATACCACTCTGCATAATGTCTTGGCTAGCTTTGAGAGATATGTCGTTGCCAAAGATAGTGCCTTTATTGACAAGTTTTTTAGATTTCGCAACAATGGTATTTCCTTTCAATGTGCCTTGGTTAGTAAGTGTTTCTTTCGTATCTGTAATCAAGGTATTGGCACTGATGAGGCTGCCGTCTTCTGTGAGTGTCTTTGCTGTGCTGGCCTTGAGATAGACGTGAGGATAGAGGACGTCATAGGTCTTGCCATTCACAGTGACGGTGGTGGTTTCTAGTCAGACCATATCACTTGTGAGGCTTGCCATTTGTGCTTTCGTAAGGGAAATCCCCGGTTTCAGATTGTATTCTTTGGCATATCACAATAAAAAGGTTTTGAAAATCATTCCATAAACAACAAAATGTATTATGAGTATCATATACATAATTATCGCAGATCCCTTTTGATACATACTTTCCTTCCCTGGTTTGCCATCGGCTGGATACTCACATAAAATATTCCATTGAAAATAACCTGCATACATAATCACTAGAAAAATGAGAATAAGTATTTTCAGTAATATAGGCAACTCTATTAAATTCCGAAAGAGCATAGGAAACGGAAGTTTATTCAAGTCTGTTATGACAGTCAATAAAAAATGAATCATACAATCCCCAATGGCACAAATGCAAACCAAGCTCCATATAATAATCCTATTCCAATTCTTTTCTTTCTTCTTTTTTATCCACCAAAAACTTTGAGCAACTGCAATAATCATTAGTATAACGGTAGGAAACAATCTATAAAAAGAAGGCCAATTAGTAATCTCCATTTTTGTCCTCCTGTTTATCTGTCTTCTGCTCCTCTCTAAACTTCTGTAACCTTTCTTTTATGTTATTTTGCATATAATCACCTGCTGCAGCAGAAGCAATAACGTTTGGAATAATGAGCACATCACCTTTAATTTTCAAAATTTTTCCCATTATAAATATGGTATCCGCGGTCACTGCACCGGTTTCCGCACCAATAACCCATGAATATGCTGCATCGCCTGGATAGTCACTCCTTACAATATCTACACCATCCACAATATAGTTTTTCCCTTTGATAAGTGTTTTCACAACTTTAGAGTCTGTTGTTTCCTGCACGATATCTCCAACCACTTTCAATGGCTTTAATGTGAAAAAATTGTCATGTTTTTGTCGTTCTTGTAAATCAGTCACCCAATTTTCATAACCATTCATGAATTCATTTGTACTTGCAGCAGTAAAGCCATGCTCTGTAAGATAATTTCTTACAGCACTTTTGGCACTTTCATTTCCCATCTCTAAGGAATTAGAATCTGAGCCAAACTGATCAGCTTGGTCTGCTATATCCATCAATGTATTACTAAGTTGATACCATTCTTTGTCAGTAAGTTCTTGTCCATCTTGCTTTTTCAATGTTCGCTTTAGTAATGGTTCTGTAGCTAACTCAAATCCTAAATAATTCCATTTCGATGCACCTAAAGACACGCCAGCCCCCATTGATATATCTTTTGATAAAGAACCAATCGCAGCGCCTACACCAGCACCAATCCACTGTACGGTATCAGGATGCTTCAGTACCCAATCTTCGCCTTCGGTCTTTGTCAGATACCCCATGACATATTCATTGACACTACCAGATAAAGCACCAGCAGTAACACTACCACCTGCCATGTCTCCCATGAGAGCACCAAAAACACCGTGAAGCAGCATCTTCTCCGTAGAACCGTCTTTCCAGCCTTTACTTTTGGCATATTTATGGATTGCCTGATTTCCATACTTTTCTAGCATGCCTACCAGTTCTTGTCTTTCTTCTATCTTGGTCTTATCAAAAATTTCCTGTAACTGGTTCAAGCTATTCTTAGTATCTCGATTGAGACTAGAAACATCCTGTTTCTGCTGTCCTTTATTGGTGATGTTAATTGTTCCTTCTGCTACGGCTGATTTCGTCGTGCTATTCGCTTTGTCTTTGACAGTCGGTGTCAAATTCGGCGTTAATCCTCTTTGGTTCAGTTCGCTACTCTTGTCATTAGGTGCATAGGATACTCCCATACCACCTGCTTTATAATCTGCTTTGTTTTCCGTATCTTCCCATGTCAAAGTTCCTGTGGTCAACGTGTTTTTATCCTGTGTAGCATCACTATCAATTACACCACCTTTGAGATGGGTATTGTCTTTAACCGTGATATCAAAACCTTCACTACCTGCACGGATACCAGCTTGATCAGTAGCACTTTCGTAGTTACTCTTCATATTGTCTTTAGACGCACTACCACCATAGCTGATTTTCCCTGCAGCTGTGCTAAAACTCATGCCTGCAGATTTGTTTTCTTCCGTATACTCTTTTTTAGTCTGCACACTTTCTATATCCAGATTACCACCTATATCGGCTGTTACTCTGTTTCCTCTAACTGTACTACCAATAAGGGTAGTGTCGTTTCCACTCTTCATAGTCAGCGTATTGTTGGCACTTACCGTACTTTCTTTGTAGCTGGTAGTACTGCTGTTTTCTTTACCTTTACTAGCATAAAAGTTACCATCTACGGAAACTACTGAGCCAGCAGAAAGGCTGACGCCGAGACTTCCGCCTTTGCTGCTTTGACTAGTCTTCTGCGTTTCTTTTTCTTCTGTAGCAGAAATGTGGATATCTTTACCTGCGTCCAAAGTAACATTATTGCCTAAGATATTGGAACCTTTGACGCTTAAATCTTCTTTTGTCTTGATAGTCACATCTTGCCCTGCTTGCAAGGAACTACCTTGGGCTTCGACGATGGTACTATGGCTTTCAGACTTGCTGGAACTACTACCGATACCAATAGAAATCGTGGGTTTGAAATTTCCCCTAGCAGCATCTTTTAGGGCATCCCCATTTTTCTTTATCTTTTCCACCGTCTCATAGCCATAGAGAGCTTTCAATCGGTTGTCAGACACTTCTGTCATGCGAGTGGCTGGTACTGCTACAGATTCTATGGCATCGATACCGGCCCCACC
>DJPC01000090.1:1998-3327 GCA_002439665.1 Dialister sp. UBA6422 | reverse complement strand
TACTTTTTCAGGAGGGGGACGTTTAAAAATGGATTTGAATTACATGGATTTGTTGAATTCTGTAGACAGCTTTATCTGGGGGCCACCACTGCTGGTCCTTTTGGTAGGGACAGGGATTCTACTCACTTTAAGACTCAAGCTTTTGCAGGTATTTAAATTACCTAAAGCGCTAGGTCTGATTTTCAAAGCACAAAATGCAGGACATGGAGATATTGATTCTTTCAAAGCTCTTTGCACCGCTCTTTCTGCTACAGTAGGTACAGGGAATATCGTAGGTGTTGCTACAGCGATTGCTGCTGGCGGTCCTGGTGCTATTTTCTGGATGTGGATGGCTGCTTTCTTCGGTATGGCTACCAAGTATGCAGAAGGTCTTCTGGCTGTGAAATATCGTGAAGTAGATGCCAAAGGTGAAATCGCCGGCGGCCCAATGTTCTATATCAAAAACGGTATGGGTCCTAAGTACAAATGGCTGGGTACACTTTTTGCCGTATTCGGTGTACTGGTTGCTTACTTTGGTATCGGTACTTTTGCCCAGGTCAATTCCATTGTGGATATTACCAAAATGACCATTGGCCTTGACCCTATGTGGACAGCTCTTATTTTGACCGCTCTAGTCGCTGCTATTACTCTTGGCGGTCTGCAGTCTATTGCCACTGCGGCTTCCAAAATTGTTCCAGCTATGGCTGTGATTTACTTTATTTCAACAATCGGTGTGCTTTGCTACTTTGCAGATCAGGTTCCTGCTGCGATTGAAATGATTATTACCAATGCATTCACAGGAACAGCGGCAGCTGGCGGATTCCTTGGATCCACCATCATGCTGGCCATGAGAAATGGTATTGCCCGTGGCGTATTCTCTAATGAATCTGGCTTAGGTTCTGCTCCTATCGTAGCCGCTGCTGCTAAAACCAAATGGCCTGCTGAACAGGGTCTGATCTCTATGACAGGTACTTTTATCGATACCATCATTATCTGCACATTGACCGGTCTTACTATTGTTGTTTCCGGTGAATGGATGAATGGTCTCAATGGGGCCGCATTGACCAATGCAGCTTTCAAAGATGCATTCCCAGCTTTTGGCGGATATATGCTTATGATTGGTTTGGTACTCTTTGCTTTCACCACCATCTTGGGATGGAATTATTATGGTGAACGTTGCATGATTTATCTCTGCGGCACCAAGGGTGTACTGCCATACCGTATCGTATTTATTGCTCTTGTCGCAAGTGGCGCGTTCTTGAAACTTGAAGCCATCTGGGTTCTGGCGGACATCGTCAATGGACTCATGGCTATTCCTAACCTGATTGCCCTTCTGGCTCTCTCCGGTGT
>DJPC01000090.1:0-1960 GCA_002439665.1 Dialister sp. UBA6422 | reverse complement strand
ACTGGTAAAGAATATGAAGAATATGAAGACTTAGATCCCAGTAAGGAAGCATTGTCTAAAGCTCATGTGAGCGTAGAAGACTAGCATCAGGTACATACATTTACATATTACTTCTGGCTTGAAGGTTTTCCCATTTTCCTTCCTGTTGGATTTAATATGACACCCCATCCGGCGCAGGGCACCCTGAAGGATAAGCCCTCCTAAACTGATCTTTCAGGGTATGCCGGGCTCCGAGGAAGATTCCCAGAAAGTCTTCCCCGGAGCGGAGGCCCTACTTTTTAAAAATGAGGAAATATCAGTTAACCGTTGGCAGTTAGCAGTGATGTTTCACGTGAAACATTTCCCAATTCTTAGGGCCTAGCTGCTAATCACCAGTCACCAGTCACTAATCATTAGTCACTGGCTACCCATATCAACTATATCTTTGTGGCCTAGCCATGGAGAGCAAGGAAGCTCGCAAGAAGATCTCTTCTTCGCGGGCCTTTTTCAATGCAGTGAGAAATTAGGAATAGTGAGGAGTGAAGGAAGAGGCACACAAAATTTGGAAGCGCCCCAATCCCTAGGGGCTAGTTACTAATACCTAGTTCCTAACCCCTAGCTACTAATCCCTAGTCCCTATTCACTAGTCACAAAAAGTATATCCCAGGCTCATGACCTGTGAATATATGCCGTTATGCTCGGCAGATTTCCAAGTAGAGGGAATTCAGAAGCTTGTTTCTCGAAAAGAAATTAAAAAGGCATAGAATTATTTTTATACCAGCGAAGCGCTGGGAAGGCGTCAAGGAAGACATAGAAACATGTATTTCTGTGTCTTTTTTAGTAGGAGTTTCGTACTCGCAGAAACTCTGAGCCTAGGATGCGAGAGTTGCTGTATGGGAAGGATTGAATTATTTAAGGCTAAGGTTCAAGGTTCTTAGGGTTCTGAAGATTCTAAGAGTTATCGCATGAGAAGATAACGTAGTATATTCGAGAAACCTGAGAAACCTAAGTAACCTGAGAAACTTGAGTAACCTAAAGCAACGTAAACAAAGGGGGAGTTTAAGATGGATATGGCTACAATTAATGCAGTGGTCAATGAAATTGATAGCCTCGTATGGGGGCCTATCATGCTTACCTTATTGGTAGGCACTGGCGTGTATCTTACATGTCTTTTGAAATTTAGAACTTGGCGAAATTTGCCCTATGCGATCAGTAGTGTACTTTCTAAAGAAGCCCGTACCAAGAAGCGCGGCACCGGCGACGTATCTCCGTTTTCTGCACTCATGACCGCCCTGGCTGCCACCATTGGTACTGGTAATATCGTTGGTGTGGCCACCGCTATGTTTGCCGGCGGTCCTGGCGCACTGGTATGGATGTGGATTTCCGCATGCTTCGGTCTGACCTCTAAATTTTCTGAATGCATGTTAGCTATTAAATACCGTGAAGTCAATGCTAAGGGCGAAATGAAAGGCGGCCCGATGTTTACCATGAAAAACGGTTTCAAAAATAAGAAACTGGGTAGTGTCATGGGTTTCCTGTTCGCACTCTTTGCTGTCATTGCTTCCTTTGGTATCGGTAACATGACCCAGGCGAATTCTATTTCCGGGGCAGTTAAGACCACTTTTGGTATGCCATTGGAAATGTGCGGTGTCATTCTGACTGTTCTTTCTCTGATCATTATTGTTGGTGGGATCAAAACCATTTCCAAAGTATCTTCTGTAGTTGTACCAGCTATGGCTTTCTTCTATGTCATCGCCGGTCTGCTTTGCATCGTCATCAATATTGAAAACATTCCACACGGTCTCTATCTGATTTTCGTGATGGCCTTTGACCCACAGGCTGTTGGCGGTGGCGTCTTGGGTGGTATCACCGCTTCTGTGATGAATGCCATTCGTTTCGGTGTGGCTCGTGGCTGCTTCTCCAACGAAGCTGGTATGGGTTCTGCAGCTATCACAGCAGCTGCTGCAACCACTGATGATCC
>DJPC01000032.1:2667-3035 GCA_002439665.1 Dialister sp. UBA6422 | reverse complement strand
CTGCTGGAAATAGTTGTGATAACCTGCCAAGATGAAATTGGCATTTGTTTAAAGAATATAAAGAACAGCGGAAACGAGCCAAACGGAAGAGATTTTTAGAATAAGCCATGCAAGAAGATAGTATCGTCGAATTGGGAACGTATAACAGGGTTATGATTGTGGATGAAAAGGAAAAACTGCCTATGATAGTGGTGGAGGACTAATAGTTAAAAAAATATGCACCATAAAAGGATACTAAACTCAGTATCTTCCGATTTTAGTATCCTTTTATCGTACATATTTTATTTTGATTTTAATATTTCTTTCATTGCATCGAGCAATGAATAGTATAGATAACAATCTTTGACACGAGCCTCAGGATGTGAAAA
>DJPC01000032.1:2039-2658 GCA_002439665.1 Dialister sp. UBA6422 | reverse complement strand
TCTACAACTATTACCTCATCCGTTGTGAAGTACTTAATTCCTCTAGTTGTCATATTCCATTCAATTGTTGTATTTGGGAAGCAGGCAGTAATAAATGGTGTAGCTGTTCCGCAACAAATTATTATATCTGGTGAATATAATTCAAGTTGTTGTACTAAAATAGGAGCATTCTTTTTGGCAGCGTCAGCAATTTCTTTATAGTTTGAAGTGTTTTTACCAGAGGTTTTCTTTAAATTAATAGCACAAATTTTAGGAAGCATGATTCTTCTTCTTTGGGAACAATTGCTTTTTAGTTGTTCCCACGGAATCTCGACAGGCAATTTAAAAATACCTTCTGTCCATCGGGCGATATTATCCCAGGTCTGTGGTCTTCCTCCTTGTTGTAAAAATTTACACAAACTCCAATTTGAACCACCATTAACTTCTTTTAATACATACATAATACGGTAACGAGCTGATGTATATTCTGATTCATTTGGGATGCCATCTTCAATAGTGGCAGAGTCCTTTTTTTTCAATTCGGCAAAAAGTTTCTGTTGCTCCTCTGCTATCATCATGATGATATATTCCTCTCTTATTTGAAATGGTATGAGGCTTTCTTTTTATATTTGCAGTATAT
>DJPC01000032.1:0-1942 GCA_002439665.1 Dialister sp. UBA6422 | reverse complement strand
TTCCTAATCCCTAGTCACCAGTCCCCAGTCACCAACATGCAAAAAGAGCCGGCTAGAAATAGCCGGCTTGAAATGCAGTAAAGGAGAGAATTAGATGTCTCTGTTTACTTTATGAGAACGAAGGCAACGAGTGCAGACATTCATTCTCTTGACCTGTCCGTCAACCAGTACGCGAACTCTCTGGATGTTCGGTTTCCAGGTTCTCTTTGTTTTCAAATGGGAGTGGGATACGTTGAATCCTGTAGCGGTTCCCTTGCCGCAAACTTCACAATAGTTAGCCATGTGCTACACCTCCTTGCACTTTCCGCGATTGCAACATTCATAATATATCACAATTCATTTTTTCATGCAAGTATTTTACACCAGGAGTTGAATAGATTTATAATAAAAGTGAGATTTTTTATTTTGTTGTTGGTTATCAGTTGTTGGGCTTCTTTTTTACTGATAGCAAAAAGAAGTTCATGATACTGTATTTTGTCATTTATTGATGATGTAGTACTCGGAAAATATACCAAACAACTAGCAACTATTAACAAACAACTATAACAGGAGAACAACCATGAAATTATCTGATTCTGTACAATATATAAAAGGTGTAGGGCCGAAAATGAAGGAAAAATTGGAGCGCCTTGGCATCTTTACCGTGGAGGATCTGATTTCGTTTTATCCTAAGCGGTATCAGGATTGGACGCAGGTGACAAAGATAGAAGCGCTGCTTCCTGATGATACAGCGGTGGTCTATGGAGAGATTGTAGGTATTAGGGAAATGCATCCCCGGGCTCATATGTCTATTTTACAAGTGATGCTTACTGATGGGACTGGGGCCGTCACTTTGACCTATTTTAATCAGCCTTGGAAAGCCGATGGTTTTAGGCAGGGCAGTCATATGCTGGCTTATGGAAAAGTCGAGTATGCTTACGGAAAATATCAGATGAGCAATGCAGAAACGGTCTCTATATCTCCCGAGGAGCTACCTACTTTTCAAAAATTGGTACCTGTATATCCTTTAACAGAGGGAATTAAAATCAATCAAATGCGGTCCATGATTTCGATTGCTTTGGATCAGGTGGAAGATGCTACGGAAAATCTGCCACAGGAAACGGTTGTAAAGGAACATCTTATGGGGCGTCTTGAGGCTATGAAGGTGATGCATCAACCGAAAAATTGGGAAGAGCAAAGGGAAGCTAGAAGGCGTATTGCGTTTGAGGAGTTATTTTTCATGCAAGCAGGTGTTCTTTTATTGCGAAAAAAGAGGGAAGAAGGTGCTAGCAGTATCAAGTGCGCTCCCAATGGAACATTGGTAGAAAAGGTACTTCATCAATTTCCGTTTACTTTAACAGAGGGACAAAAGAAAGCTTTTGAGGATATTTCTGATGATATGGAAGGACTTCGTCCGATGAATCGCCTGGTACAGGGGGATGTAGGAAGCGGGAAAACGGCAGTGGCAGCATTGGCACTGGCCAAAATCGTAGAGAATGGATACCAAGGCGCTTTGATGGCACCTACAGAAGTTTTGGCTGGGCAGCATTATGATACATTCCGTGAGTTTTATAAGGGACTTCCTATTCGCGTGGGATATCTTTCAGGGAATACTAAAAAATTGGAACGAAATGATATTTTAGATGATTTAAAGAATGGTTCTATTGATGTGCTTATAGGGACCCATGCATTGCTTGAGAAGGATGTGATTTTTGCCCATTTGGGATTGGTCATCACCGATGAGCAGCATCGTTTCGGGGTCAAACAGAGAAGAGCTTTGGAAACCAAAGGAGAGTCTCCTCATATCTTGGTCATGACAGCCACACCGATTCCACGTACCATGGCGCTTTCTGTCTATGGAGATCTGGATGTATCGGCCATCAGGGGCATGCCGAAGGGAAGAAAAACGGTCAAGACCTATGCGGTGGGTCATGATATGCTTCGAAGAGTTTTCAACTTCATG
>DJPC01000152.1:2749-3116 GCA_002439665.1 Dialister sp. UBA6422 | reverse complement strand
TTCCCTTTTTCTTTAAAAACAGGGGATGTCAATTCTATAAGCATAAGCAAATCTCCCCTTCCTCATTCATGTCAATGGCACGCAGGGCATAGAGACAATCCATGAGTGATAAGAAATCACTCACATCATGGAGTTTAGGCCGTAACACCATAAATAAATCCGCCGGAAACATAGGGCCATTCTCCAGCTGTTGTAATGTATCTGGGATAACCCACAATGTGCTATCCCTATAGGCATATAGTTTATTGGGCAGCTGCATCAAAAACCTCACATTTTTCAATAAAAAAGGCTATCACGGCCTGACAAGATAAGGTATCTTGCTTTGTTATCTTCTTCAATTTTTCTGTCAATTCATTAAATATATCAA
>DJPC01000152.1:0-2665 GCA_002439665.1 Dialister sp. UBA6422 | reverse complement strand
TGATTTTGCAGGACATTATAATGAATCAATTGACTTTTGTCTGCATTGACCATAATTTCGCGTATTTGTGAATACCGACTGGTCACAAAGCTATTCACCATAATGTAAAGCAAATGATCTGCATGAGGATCCAGTTTCTTATGTAACTGAATCGGTTCAAAAGAAGGAGATGATAAATCATCTTCTCCTAAGTCAGAAATTTTAGTTATTACATGCTGAATCCCTTTATCTAAAGAAGCTCCCTCTAAAAGCCTGCGATTTTCTTGATGCGCTGCCAGTACACGTTTGATACTTTTCATTTCTTTCGTGCTTTTCTTTTTATGATCTATCTGGTACTCCGCATAGCACTTGGGACAAAGGGCAATCAAATTATTTACATCCCCTTTTTTATTTTTATCAATCAAACTGACTTCATAACAATCCTCTAACTGTCCATGTCCCATGATTTGGAGCGGTGCATCACATCCATGGCAAGGACATATTCCTCCGCATTCATTCACCAGGTAATGACCATATTGGGATTTCAAATGGAAAGCCTTTTTCGCTGTCACCTCTGCACCAGACGATTTCGCTCTGATGGCACCCGCAGATGACTGAATGATTTCCCTCATCCATTGGGCGATCTTTTCAGCTACGTTTTCTTTACAGATGTCTGAATCATACACTTTTAAGTCTTCTGCTAAGGCTTGTAACGTGTCCTGTGATTTTTCATGGATTCTCTCTTTCAGTCGTTCCAAGTTCAAACGGCATATAATTTTACAGGCGAGCTTCTTCGGAAGTCTCGCATTTTTTATATAGGTACGAATCGTTTCATCTTTGACTTTCCCTGGTTCTCTACTGGTTCCCCATTCTTCCTCAGAAACATCGGTGATGATTTCCATAAGCTCTCGAAAAAAGTAAGGAATCGTTTCCCCACCGGATAAATGCTTCTTTAAAACGCTGAACAATATATTGAAATCCATTATGCTGCCTCTATTTCATAAAATAAACCAAAATAAACCAGAGTAAACCAAACTATACCCATATGAGCCAAGGGCATTTTGTATACTGACCATAAGAACACAAAAGTTTGTTATAAATATTTTACCCTTTATTAATAGAAAGTGTCAAAAATATTTATAATAAAACTCCAAACTGACCCGGATAAGTCATAAAAAGATCCCTATCTTACCCGCTCAACTCTGCGCAAAGTTGGCTCGAACGGATAGGATAGCCAAAACTACATACCTCCCAGTCTACGAGCATGACGGGTCTCATTCGGTGCATCCCACCGGAGGCTTTGTCATGCTCTTTTCCTTTGGCACGCCTCCGGCGGAATGCCAAAGGAGCTTATCATGAAGACCGAGCCAGAAATCAAAACCATCTATCACAAAGGAACTCACACGTCCATGGAAGTATCCATGACAGCCTGCCGCCAATATGAGACAGAAACAAGAGCCATCCGGCGGCGTCGCCAAGAAGAAAAAAATTGCTATTGCCCACGTACCCAGTGGAGACGCTGTGATGGAATGTGCCAAGACTGTGCCTATTACATGGCCCAAGAAGCCTCCCTGGAGCAGGAAAGAAAAAATGATGCAGGAGACACCTATCACTTACTGGATATCATCCCATCAGAGCTGCCAAGCATAGAAAATACCGTAACAAACCAAGACTTGCTCCGTCTCATCTACAAACGCCTCTCTGAAATGGATGATGAGGCAGACCGTATCTTTTCCCTTTGGGAATCTCATCCAGAAGGCATCTCTGACCGAGAAATGGCCCGAATCCTTCACCGCCCCCAGCGTACCTTTGCCAGGATGATGAAACGCCTCCGTGATGAATTTCGATATCTATACAAACTTCAATAAGGGATTCCAGTGTATCATGGATCCAATTCCAATGAGTGTCACCCTGTGTCAGTCATTTCCATCACTTTCCTATAGGCCACCCTATTTTTCTTCTTTTTTAGGTTTTTCCTATAGGAATTAATAGAAATAGGTGACACAGGTGACACTCCTGTGTTAGACGTAAAACATGTTCTTCCCTCACGTCTGTTTCATCCTATATAAAAAGTCCATTTCTACCGATAATATCGGCTGAAATGGACTTTTTCACCATTCCTATATAGGAAATATAGGAGAAGAAAAATAGAAATAAGATGGCTCAAAGGAGTGTCAAATTTGTGTCACCCTGTGTCAGGCTCCATGTTATATATGGTATCTTATCATAAAGATTTTTTATGATTTCATCCCATTCATAGTTTTTACCTGTCACAGGGTGACACAGAAAATGTACCCATGTGAAATGCTAATTTGCCATCATCCCAATCAAAAAAGACCAGGAAATAGAATCCTAGATTCCCATTCCTAGTCTTTTTTGTTACCAGCAGTTATCCGCCAACCACCAATCACCATTTCCCAGGACCTAGCTACTAGGCACCACGATGATTGGGATAGATGTATAAGGTTCTCAGGGTTCTTAAGGTTCTTAAGATTCTGAAGGTTCTTAGGGTTCTGAAGGTTCTTAGGGTTCGCCAAGGGATATGATAAACACAATGTCCCAAGGCCTAGTTAGAGGCTGGTCAATAATTTAAATTTTCGATATTCGCTAAAAATATGCAGTGCTATTTTAGCATAAAAACGCATAGAAATATGGGCTATATGCTAAATATCTTTGCACTATGGGG
>DJPC01000020.1 GCA_002439665.1 Dialister sp. UBA6422 | reverse complement strand
GAAGTCCTTTAGGAAGAGGAGTAACTATTTTTACTCTTTTTCCTAAAGGACTTTTATAGTAGAAATGATGATAGGAGGTATCATATGATCTATTACCTATATGATTTTTACCTTAGACCCTACTTCAGAGAAAAAGCACAGAATGTCATCGAGTATGCTTTAATTTTAGCTATTGTGGTGGGGATCGGTTATCTCATTTATTCACAAGGTGGATTGCAGCAAGATATCAAAACTATTTTTGTGAAAGCAAAGAATATGATTCCAGCAACGGCCTATATGCCACCATATAATCCTTGAAATTGTTTTTGTATTCATTAATGAGAAAGGAGAATTCACGTATGAAAGCACAAAAAGGACAGGATATTGTTGAGTTTGCTTTATTGCTCCCTGTTTTTTTATTGATCATTTGTGGCATTATGTATGTGGGATTTTTCTTTAGTGACTATATGACTTTGAGTAATCTAGCAAGGACAGCCGGGAGAGAAGTGGCTGTCATGCAAGATGATGCAGAGAATATAAAAAATGGGGGAGAGACCAAGTATCAAAGAATCGAAGAAAAATATGATAACATGCTCTATGCTGCCCAAAATGATGAGAATGCTAAGCAGTTTATTACTACCTTATATGTCTATCAAAGAGGGAACTTTCATGTCTATGAACCAGGGAGCTCTAAAGCAACAGATGCCCCAAAAGATTCATTGACTGTAGATGTGGTTATGACACTGAATAAAGGCAAGGGATTTGTCAATACGCTTGAAAATCTAGGTCTCATTGACAGTAGGAATTATGATTATGAAATTACCTACTATGTCTATGATGAATATCCCACTTCTTCGTCTGGGAGTTAGGGATAGTAGATGAAATTTTTATTTTAGAATTTAGCCTGGCAATTTGATTAATGCCAGGCTTCCTTCATGACGCACTTCACATTACTCATTAAAAAAGAGGTGGCATTTTGAAACTACTGGAACGTTTGGGACGCCGGGAAGGTGTAGAAAAAGAAGAACAGAAGAAACAAAGTCAAAGCCAGATCTTCGCTGGTCGTACCAATGCGGCCAAGGAAGCAAACTATCAGGAACTGAAGGTAGAAATTCATCGCCGTATTGTAGATGAAATGACGACCCAGCAGCAACAGATTTTAGATGGCAGGAGTCATAATCGGCAAGAAGTAGAAACTGTGATTGCAGGATTTGTGCAGCAGGTACTTCAGGAAAATCCTTTTGCCGTGCCACGTGGTGAACGCAATCGTCTTGTTTCTGATATTTGCGATGAAATTTTTGGATTAGGACCTATTGAACCATTTTTGAAAGATGAAACAGTCACTGAAGTTATGGTCAATGGACCTAAGAAAATTTATATCGAACGCAAAGGAAAATTATATCTGACCAATGCACAGTTCCACGATAATACACATCTCATGGGGGTCATTGAAAAAATTGTTACGCCCTTGGGACGTCACGTAGATGAAGCATCGCCTTTGGTGGATGCCCGCCTGGAAGATGGGTCTCGTGTTAACATCATTATTCCGCCCTTGTCTCTTATCGGACCATGCCTTACGATCCGTAAATTTTCTAAGACTCCACTCTCGGTGGATCATCTCATTTCTTATGGTACTTTATCCAAAGAAATGGCAGACTTCCTTAGGGCTTGTGTAAAAGCAAAGCTGAATATTTTGGTCAGTGGTGGTACAGGTTCTGGTAAAACGACCACATTGAATGTGCTTTCTTCTTTCATCCCCACCGATGAACGTATTGTCACCATCGAAGATGCAGCAGAACTTCGTTTAGAGCAGCCTCATGTAGTGACTTTGGAATCTCGTCCTTCTAATATTGAAGGAAAAGGGGCTGTGACCATCCGTGATTTGGTTAGAAATGCACTCCGTATGCGTCCGGATCGTATCATCGTAGGCGAAGTCCGTGGAGGGGAAGCACTGGACATGCTGCAAGCCATGAATACTGGCCACGACGGCTCTCTGACCACTGCCCATGCCAACAGTCCAAGAGACGTACTGTCTCGTCTTGAAACCATGGTCCTTATGAGTGGTTTTGAACTTCCTGTCCGTGCTATCCGTACACAGATCGCATCCGCTTTGGATCTCATCATTCACCAGTCTCGTATACAAGATGGGTCTCGTAAAATCACCTATATCACCGAAGTACAGCAGATGGAAGGTGATGTCATCGTTTTGCAGGATATCTTCCGTTATCATCAGACTGGATTTGATGAAAATGGAAAAGCGATAGGTTCATTTGCTCCCACAGGACTGCAACCCCAGTTTTTGTCGAAATTTAAAATTCACGGCGTAGAAGTACCAAAGAGCTTGTTTGCTGGAGGGGCTACAGATTTTTGGGAAGAGGAGTAGATGAAATAAGAGCTTTGTTGTAGTGATTTTCCTAGAAAATCATAACAATAAAAACGTGGAGTAAAGGTTCTAATTATTTCTAGTAGCGATTTAGCGTGTATCACATCTGATATATTGCAAAAGTTATACCCCCAAAATCATTAGTGATTCAATGGCATCATCATTTACTTGTTGACATACCGGGGCAAATACCTTGCAAAAGGACTTGTATCATGTATCCATTATGTGATGATATACAATAGAACCTTAAACGTGTGACAGTGTGATATAACAGCTAGCAGTCTCCTTACCATGATATTGATAACAGAACTTTAAGATTGTGGTTTAATGAATGAAAGTATGGGCCCTATCCATCACTGACAGAACTATTGACTTATAAGGAAGTGAAAATACATGCTTGCATTATCTCTTGCCTTAACTTTGACAATTTTCTTTTTCCTTCTGATTTCTTTTTTTCTGATGAAGAAATCAGGACATAAAAGAGAAGTGAAACGGCGTCTGGGGACGCTTATGACGGTAGAGGAGGAAGAAGAGGAAAATATAGATGATCTTCGTCGCATTCCGTTCTTGCAGCGTACCGTAGGACGTCTTATGGGACGATTGATGGAATTTATGGCCCAATTTGCTCCAGCGGCTATTCTAACATTGATGGAAAAGAAAATCATGCTTGCCGGGAAGCAGGGCATTTGGAAGGTGCGACATTTGGCAGGGTTCTGGTCTCTTTGTCTATTACTGGGAGCTTGGCTAGGCATCTGGTATATTCGAGCAGAACATTTTACATTGGCCCAAGACGTATTGGTGTTTGCTGGATGGACAGTAACGGGTGCTTTGGTCCCATTTGGGATTTTAAATCACATCATTCGAAAACGGCAGAATTTAATTTCTCGCCAGCTTCCTGATGTGCTAGATCTTCTCTCTATTTCTGTGCATGCAGGACTTTCTTTTGATGGGGCACTTCGTAAGGTGGTGGATCGTATGGATGGACCGCTCATCGAGGAATTATCCCGTATGCTTCGAGATGTGCGTATGGGCATGACCCGCAGACGGTCTATGCAGTTTATGGCAAAGCGGTGTGACATCCAGGATATGTATCTTTTTGTTATGTCTATCACCCAGTCGGAGAGATTAGGGGCATCTATAGCAGATACTTTGGCCATTCAGGCGGACAATATGAGAAATGTACGTCGCCAGCGTGCTAGAGCAGCGGCCATGAAAGCACCGGTCAAGATGGTATTCCCCTTGGTATTTTGCATTTTCCCTGCTATTTTTGTAGTCGTTCTAGTCCCATCTCTTTTAAGTTTGATGCAGACCATGGGTAAATAAAGATGTATCTTGTTTATTGCCAAGATGCCATAGGCAGAATATATCTTAAGCGATTAGGAATATGGAATCATTCCTAATCGCTGTATTATGGCCAAACAAAGAGGAGAAAAAGAGTGAATCATAGCAAACATCTTCCTACTTGGACGCTGGTGAAGGATCACCAGCGTGTTTCTATATCTATTGAACTGGCTGATAGTTGGTGGAGCCGGTTCAAAGGTCTGATGATGAGAAAATCCCTGCCCAATGGACAGGGATTATATCTTCAAAAGACCAATAGCATTCATATGTGTTTCATGCGGTTTTCCATAGATGCTATTTATTTTGATCACAGGGGAAAGGTCGTCAAAATTGTAGAACATCTATCTCCCTGGACGGGAATTTCTGTTTCTCTTAAAGGAAGAGACTGTTTGGAAATGAAAGCAGGAGAAGCCAAACGATTGGGAATCGTGTTGGGAATGAAATGGTTAGAGAGGACATGATAAAGTATTTTAAGCGGGATGAAATAAGATGTGGAATCATTTCTAAGTCCTATAGCATAGTCAAAAAAGAGGGAGCGTCGGAGAGGCGACCTCTTTAATTTTTTTCCAAGGGGGGAAAAAAAGAAAAATGGAAATTTCTTTTTCTTCTCTTCTCTTCTCTTCAAAAGGAGGGATAGGCATTTTTATTTTGCCATTTCATTTTGGAAGAATGTCCCATATTTATCACAGCATAAAAAATCAGCTATCTCATCATGAGGATAGCTGATTTTTTATGTCATATAATGTTCCATATAGACTTGTACCAATTGTTTTTCCATGAGGCTACTATCTGCATAGGTTTCTTTTACGGTACATAGATAAATGTTTCCTCCGGTCTTAGGGATACCGATGATGGTGTGCCGGCACCAACGGTAAGAACCGTCAGGTATGCGAGTACGGAAGTAGTCTACTAAGATATGGCCAGGTGCACTTTGGATGCGTTCTTTCAGGGTGATGGGATTGGCGAATTGTCTAAATCTCTCTTGTCCTTCTGGATTGATGTATTGCTTTTCGTAGTGTTGAACGCTTTCTTCCAAATTGTTATGTTTTCCTGGTTCAAAGTACGAATTCTTTTCCCAAAAGATCAAAGGATAAGATTCATTTTTGCTGATATCTTCTACCATAATGCTGTCATATAGGTGGAAAATATTGCGGGCAAGGCCAGTGAGCTTGGCTTGTTCCATTTTATTTGCACTTTGTGACATATTGACCAGGTGGCTTTTGAAAAGGGTATTTCCCCCATAGGAAGAAATCTTTTTTACTTTGAGCCAGATGAATTGGTTATGGAATGGATACGTAATGGTTTCACTATGTCCTGTATGAATCGCCTGCTTTAGGGTATGGACGATATACTTTCTTACGGGACTGTTCTTTTGATTGAATCGTTCTTCCGAAGCAGTGAGACTGTTGCTATCCATACTGGCTAATGAGTCTAAGTAAGGCTGGTTGGCAAATAAGTAATGACTCTTGCCTTCTTTGGTGTACTCTGTGATAGCCATAGGATCATTGGTGAGGAAATTGAGATGACTGGCTGGCTGATAGTAGGCGCGGATATGTTGTGTTTCGAAAGGAATCCCCTTCTTTTCTAGGTGAGCGACCAGCTCTTCATAGGGCATAGGTTTTCCAAAATAGTAACCTTGGATTTTTTCACACCCAATGGAGCGAAGGAAAGAGAATTGAGATTTTGTTTCTACCCCTTCTGCCAGGGTACGAACATTGATGGCCTTTGCCATGCGAATGGTTCCCTGCAAAATATCTTGCGATTTTTTGGTAAAGCTGGATAAAAATGCCATATCAATTTTGAGCTCATCAAAATGGTAATCTTTAAGGGCATTGAGTGAAGAGTATCCACTTCCGAAGTCATCCATCCAGACTTGGTATCCTGCATCTCTGAATTTATCTAATACATAGCGGATTTCATCTCCATCTTTTACAAACATGCTCTCTGTGATTTCAATGTTCAGCATGTGATGGGGGACGTGGTATTTGTCAGCGAGTTCCTGTACTTTATTAAAAATATCACAGGTCAAAAAATCCATGCGAGATAGATTAAAGGAAATCGGGACTATGGGAAGACCTTTGTCATGACAATCTTTATATCGTTTGCAAACTTCTTCGATCATGTAAAGGTCTAGTTTGTATAATTGGCGGCTTTCTTCCAAAGGAGGAATGAATTCTCCTGGGGATAGGAAACCTTTCACTGGGTCAATCCATCTAGCCAAAGCTTCCATACCACATAGGGTCGTAGAAATGGAACGAATCACTGGCTGGTAATAGACTTTGATATATCCGTTATTGATAGCATGTTCAATATGGTAGGTGACATAGTCTTTCATATCCGCCGCTCGGCTAATATGAGGGCTATAGAAGCAGTAATAGGTTTCCGGTCTATTTTGAATGCTGTCGCAAGCCAATTTGGCTAGGTCGCAAGCCTTGCTGGGCACCATATCCGAAGTTTCCACTTCGTACACGCCTATTTTCGTCTCTATTTTCCAATTGCCCCTTACATTGCTGCTTTGGTGATGGAGCTGAATCAATTTGCTGGTCAAATCGGTTTTATAGGTCAAAACAACGAAATGGTCATCGGAAAAACGGGATACAAAGTCATTGGGAAAGATAGATTGGATGATATCTGCCATATCTTTTAGCAGATGGTCACCTTCGTCAATACCAAATTTTAGATTGAAATTTTTAAAATGGCAGATATTAAAATATAAAATCACCATGGGGTCTGGGAATTCCATTTGGGTTTTCATTTGAAACCATTTTTCTGCATATTCTAGAAAACGACGCTGCATCGGAAGTCCCGTGAGGGAATCGATCATTTCGATCTGGCTAGGAATTTGGGGATCTACCAGGAAAAGATAATAGAGCTCCCCCTCTTTTGGATGGGAGACCGACCGAGCCAGAAACTGCAGATAGCACATATTTCCGCTTTTTGTTTTGACTTTGGCATTAATAAAGCTAATAGACCCCTGTCTGGTTTCATTTTCTATTTGGCAAAATACTTTAGGGGCGTCTTGCTTTAGCAGGGTATCAAAAAAGCCTTCTGCATAGGAGGAGAGTTCATCTAGTGTATGACAGCCTAATATGCGAATGGCACTACAGTTGGCATATAAAATTTCATGATGGCCGGTGGCACGTAAAATAAAAAAGCCACCAGGCAAAGCTTCCATCAAAGCCGTTTCATTAGGTTCCATGAGGACATGCGTATGAGATAGAGATTCCATCATGTGACCTCCTGTGTATGTTGTGACAAGTGGGAAAGTCCCAGCTGCTTCAAGGTATTTCTTGAGGAGAAGGGACTAGGCATTTTGAAATATAGGAACTAGAAATCAAGTCAAGATGTTATAGGTTTTCCAGGGGATTGAAATATTCAATGGCACCGACGATTTCACCATTTTCATAGATAGGGGCCGTTTGTACCAGCACAGGAATGCGAGCTCCATCTTTATCTTTTAGCCATACCGGTGCTTTTCTAGGTTTTCCATCAAACATGGTGGCAGTCATGGGACACATAGATTGACAAAGGTGCCTGCCTTGGGCATCGATGTGGTCTAGCCCGTTTTGGAAACAATGGCGACCAATCATTTCGTCACGGCGATATCCAGTGATTTTTTCTGCGGTATTATTCCAGTAAAAAATAGTCCGACTGGTATCTAGACAATATACGCCATAGGGTAAAGAGTCTAAGATGTGCTTTTGTAATTCTGGTGTACTGATTGTCATAGGAACCGCTCCCCTTTATCGAGTCCAATGATTAGATTCATGATTTTATAAATTTCATAATTTACTAAATTTACAAATGTTATGAACCTAATAAATTATTTTATATTTTTCTAATTCCTATTATAAGGCAAAGAAAAGTAAAATGCAAAATAAGTATGGTAAAATGCATAAAAAATAGGGGTAACAGGGGGAAATGCGCGGGTAACGTGTAGATAGTGGACGGTAGACGGTAAACGGTAGACAGTAAACAGTAAACCATACACCATCCACCGTTTACCAATCTAAAAGGATACTTTCTATCTCTCCACAGAAGGTATCCTTTTATATTAGCGATTATCTACTTTTTCTGGATTCATATCGTGGCGCAGAAGGCGGAAACGAGCAAAATCACGCCATTCTGTGCCAGGGATGCCGTAATTGCAATAGGGGTCAATGGAAAGGCCGCCACGGGGCAGGAATTTTCCCCACACTTCGATGTATCTGGGGCGCAATAACTTGATCAGGTCTGTCATGATGATATTGACGCAGTCCTCATGGAAATCCCCATGGTTACGGAAACTGAAAAGGTAGAGTTTTAATGATTTACTTTCCACCATGTACTTATCGGGGATATAAGAAATATAAATGGTAGCAAAGTCTGGTTGTCCCGTCTTTGGACAAAGGCTGGTAAATTCAGGACAATTGAATTTGATAAAATAATCCCGGTCTGCATGTTTATTAGGGATTCTTTCCAATAGATTGGGATTGTAATCATAGGTGTACTTGGTATTTTGGCTGCCCAGCTGTTTGAGCTGGTCTAAGCCTTCTCTGGTATTGGGCATAATTCTATGTTTCCTTTCATGGGAGATACAAGGTGACTGGTGACTAAGGGATTAGGGTAATGTTGTTAAGTTAAGCAAAATATGTAATGAGTTCTTTTAGAGCAAGGT
>DJPC01000074.1:3736-9540 GCA_002439665.1 Dialister sp. UBA6422 | reverse complement strand
CTTTCTTCTTCACTTGCCTATAAATTCGTTTCCTAGAAGATGCCTGTCTCTTCAACGCATCTTCTGCTCTGGAACCATATCGATCGGTCCATAGCTGCCGAAGTTTCCCCAATTGATCTCTCCAGTGGGCCGCTTCTTCAAATTCCAATTCTTTTGCAGCCTGCTTCATATGTTTCTCAGCATCTTTCATTTTGTCATATAAAGCTTCATCAGATAATTCTCCTGTTTTCTTCTGAGAATCATCCATGGCTGGCTTGTCTTCTATTTTAGTAAGGTCTATCAAATCTTTCACCCGTTTCTTAACGGTGTGAGGAATGATATGATGTTCTTTATTATAGGCCTCCTGAATCGAACGTCGCCGATTGGTTTCATCTATGGCATATTTCATAGACTTTGTTATCCGATCTGCATACATAATGACATGTCCATGTTCATTTCGTGCAGCACGGCCTATGACCTGAATCATAGACGTTTCTGAACGAAGGAAGCCTTCTTTATCTGCATCCAGAATAGCCACCAAAGAAACCTCAGGCATATCCAAACCTTCACGGAGAAGATTGATCCCCACGAGTACATCAAAAACACCGGCTCTCAGGTCTCTAATAATTTCTGCTCGTTCAATGGTCGCTACATCTGAATGAAGATACCTGACTTTCACTCCTGCTTCAGTCAAAAAATCTGTCAGATCCTCCGCCATTTTCTTGGTAAGAGTCGTAATGAGTACCCTTTCATGAAGGTCTTCCCTTTTATGAATTTCTCCTAGTAAATCATCCATCTGTCCTTCAATGGGTCTCACTTCAATGCTAGGATCTAAAAGTCCTGTAGGACGGATGATTTGCTCTGCCAGATTGGTTTCCACACCCATTTCATAAGGCCCTGGTGTAGCAGACACATATATAATCTGATTGATTCGTTCTGTAAATTCATCAAAAGTAAGCGGCCGATTATCTAAAGCCGAGGGCAGGCGGAATCCATAATCCACCAACGTTTTCTTTCTGGACTGGTCCCCATTATACATGGCTCGAAGCTGCGGTATAGTCACATGGGATTCATCTATCATAATTAAAAAGTCATCAGGAAAATAATCCAGTAAAGTAAACGGCGGTTCCCCTGGTTTGCGATTCGATAAATGGCGGGAATAATTTTCAATACCGGAACAATACCCCACTTCTTGCATCATTTCCAAATCATAATTGGTCCTTTGCTCCAGCCGCTGGGCTTCTAACAATTTATCTTGGCTACGCAATTTCTGCAAGCGACCATCCAATTCTTGTTCAATGGAGCCAATGGCTCTTTTCAATTTATCGGAACTGGTCACATAATGGGAAGCCGGAAAAATGCCTATATGATTGCGCTCTGCTACGGTTTCGCCAGTTAATACATCAAATTCAGTCAGGGAATCAATTTCATCACCAAACATTTCAATGCGAACTGCCACATTATTAGAAGAAGCCGGGAAAATATCGATAGTATCTCCCCGCACACGAAAAGTGTCTCTGGTGAAATTCACATCATTTCGCATGTATTGCATATTCACCAATTTTTCTAAGATTTTATCCCTTTCGATTTCCTCTCCTGGCCGCAGGGAAAGACCCATGCTGCTATAGTCTTCTGGGTCCCCTAACCCATAAATACAGGAGACAGAAGCGACAATGATCACGTCTCGTCTTTCAAAAAGTGCCATAGTCGCAGAATGGCGTAATCGGTCAATTTCTTCATTTCTAGAAGAATCTTTCTCGATATACGTATCGGTCTGAGGCACATAGGATTCAGGCTGATAATAATCGTAGTAAGAAACGAAGTAATACACTGCATTATCGGGAAAGAAGTCCTTAAATTCACTGGCCGTCTGGGCTGCTAACGTTTTGTTAGGAGAAATAATCAAAGTAGGCCTTTGCACTTCTTCTATGACTTTGGCCATAGTAAAAGTTTTCCCTGTCCCTGTAGCCCCTAAAAGCACCTGCGCCCATTGTCCTTCATTAAGTCCTTGCACCAAAGAACGTACCGCCTGAGGCTGGTCGCCTTTCGGTTCAAAGGGTGCCTTCAAAGTGAACGGCGTAGCGGGCTCTATATATTCTCTTTTGATACGTGACCGATCCATAGATATCTCCTTTTTTACACAGGCATTGCCTATTATCGATTTTTATCTATATTGAATCTATTATAGCACACTTCTCAACCATAGAAAGTATACTTCGAGACAGAAGATACCATCCATGATAATCCGCTAGCAATATCTTTTTCATATATACGAAAAAGCCTTCGTGAACATTCACAAAGGCTTTTTCTTTATCCTATTCAATGGAATAACTATTGATGAAAAGTCATCCATCATCCTATCATTTACTAGTTACTATGGTCATGAAATTTCATTATTTAGCAAAATCGGTAGCACGGGTTTCGCGAATCACTACCACTTTTACCTGACCTGGATACTGCAGTTCTTTTTCGATTCTCTGAGAAATATCATGAGCCAAAATGGTTGCCTGGTCTTCTGTCACCTTTTCAGGTTTCACAATCACACGCAATTCGCGACCTGCCTGAATGGCATAACAGCTAACCACCCCGGGGAAGGATTTTGCAATATCTTCCAATTTGGTGAGTCTCTTAATGTAATTTTCCAAAGTTTCGCGGCGAGCCCCTGGACGAGCAGCAGAGATCGCATCAGCTGCAGCCACCAATACAGATTCCACGCAAGTAGGATCTGTATCTCCGTGATGAGAAGCGATAGCATTTACTACTTCTGGAGATTCATGGTATTTCTGGGCCAGTTCAACACCCAATTCTACATGGGTACCTTCCTGTTCCCGGTCTACTGCCTTGCCTATATCGTGGAGAAGGCCAGCTCTTCTAGCCAATTCCACATCAGCCCCTACTTCAGCCGCTAAAATGCCGGAGAAATAAGAGGTATCAATGCAATGCTGCAATACATTTTGTCCATAGCTGGTACGATATTTGAGTCTCCCCAAAATTTTGACCAAGTCAGGATTCATGCCACGAATGCCGCATTCCATGACAGCCGCTTCCCCTGCTTCGCGAATGGCTTTATCCACGTCTTTCTTGGTCTTAGCCACCACTTCTTCAATGCGGGCCGGATGAATACGACCATCTTTGACCAAACTTTCCAAAGCCAATCTGGCGATTTCACGGCGAATAGGATCAAAGCAAGAAAGAATAACCGCCTCTGGCGTATCATCGATAATGAGATCTACGCCAGTCAAAGTTTCGATGGCACGAATATTTCTGCCTTCACGACCAATGATACGACCTTTCATTTCTTCATTAGGAAGGGCTACCACTGATACCGTAGTTTCAGAAACCGTATCAGCCGCATTTCTTTGAATAGCAGAAGCAATGATTTCTCTTGCCTTGGTGTCCGCTGTAGTCTTAGCTTCTTCCACTGCATCGCGGATACGAACTGCTTTTTCATGAGTCAATTCTTCATCCACTCTTTGGAGAATCATATCTTTTGCCTGGTCACGGGATAACTGAGAAATTTCTTCCAGTTTTACTTGCTGAGATGCATATAGGGCATCTACTTTTTCTTTTTGCGCTTTTACCTGGCTTTCTCTTTTATCCAGCTGAGATTCTCTCTGTTCCAGATTTCCGCTTCGCCAATCCAGGTTACTTTCTTTCTGAACCAGTCGCTGTTCATACTTTTGCAGTTCATCACGACGTTGTTTATTTTCCTGTTCCACATCTTCACGAAGTTTATGAATTTCTTCTCGAGTCTGTACTAAGGTTTCTTTTTTCAGCGTCTCTGCTTCACGAGAAGCAGCATCCAGCAATTTCTTCGCATCTTCTGCAATCTGATTTGCTTTTTCTTCTGCAGAACCAATACGCGCTTCCGCAATTCTCTTACGGAGCAGATACCCGATACCGGCACCAATCACAGCTGCTATGATACCACAGATAATGACATACAATAAAACTTCATCCAGTGTCAAATACTTCACCTCTCTCTTTCGTATTTTTATTCCATAAAAAAAGTACTAATACATATCCGGAATCCCGGAATGAGTGCAGGCTGAAGCCATGGAATAAAAATCCAAAAGGGCGGTTTTTTACTATATTTTATCCATTATAACGAAAGCCCCTTTAGGTCAATGACCTACAAGGAGCCTTATTATATCAAGTAAGAATCCATCCCTACATGGAGATTCATATGGTTCTTCAGCACCTATTTAATTCTAAAATTTTTATTTTTTATTGTCAAGACATATCCCCCACAAAAGGAAATTAAATTTTACATATTTGTTAGAAAAAGCGAAACATTAACAGGACACTATATAAATAGAAGTAAAATTATATTTTAAGATATGTCATATATTTTTACTATATAATCCTATAAAAAATATATGATTCTAAACTTCCTATATTCCAATTGACAGGCTAGGACATAGCATATAGAAAAAGCACTGATGAATTTCAAGGATTGGAATCCATCAGTGCTTTCATTCCTTATCTAATGCAAAAACATCTATATATGCAACTAAGATCTCTTTCCCCCACCAAACATGGACCATACAAAAAGAGCACCAAAAGCCACCCAGGACATCTGATAGGACATGATCCCTAAATCGGTTAGAATATTAATCACTGTAAGTCCTAGCATAAATAGCATATTGGAACGAACATCGATGAGTGGATCTTTTCGAAATAATAGATAGGAAATCCCTAAAATCCCCAGATGAACCGCAAAAATAGCATAAAAATAGTACATCAAGGGAGTCATTTGTAAAATAAAGTTACCTACAAACATCAAAACCAGTATCCAAATCCAAGTGTTGGTCATTATTTTCTCCTTAGTGATCTCACCCACTGATAGACTGGTGGAAAGCCAGACCAGCTATATTCCAAGCCTATAAATGGGCACCTTACCCTATGATAATCATTATTTAGAATCCCCATCATGCTTTGGAATCCACAGCTTTTGGGTATCATAGAGCCAGCGGAATTCATAAGAGGGAACCCAGATGGGGCCAAAAGCATGCATAGGTACTAACAGCTGGGGGTGCACGACATTCAAGAATTGTTTAACTCCCCATTCTCTAGCCACCGCTTGCCTGGCATCTACAGGGAAAAAGGCAATATCCACATCTTTTTCCTTGATTTGTTTCAGTTCATGGAAGAAAGCATCCCTAGCGGCTTTGTTTTCCCTATGAGATTCTCCTGCCCAATGCCACCAATTCAAGTCACCTGCATGGAACAGAGTGAATCCATCTCCATGAATCATAAAGGAGCCTCCAATATCAGTCGACCCATACATATGGACAGTAAAATCATCGACCGTCACAGTATCTCCCACTTGCATCAGGTACTTTTTCTTTTCATCTTGCAAGGTAAGGTGGCAATCTTTATGAAGGAAATACGCAGATGCTCTACTTTCATAGCTACCAATCTCCGGATTAAAATGGTCTCCATGCCAATGACTGACAAAAAAATATACCTTTTTATCTGTTTTCTTCAGCCGGTCATCTACCCATTTTCTAGGGTCTTTGTAATCATCAAAAATAAAAATAGATGTTTCTGTTTCATATAGAAATCCACTGTGATGTAAAAAATAAATATGACCTTTCATTGGTTCATTCACTCCTTATCCAATTTTCATGCCCCATACTTGTGATGCAAATGACATATATCATGAATCATCGAGTCATTCAGAATAGCAGAGGCGCCCCTCCATGTGCCTATCTCCATTTCTACACCTGACCTTCATGAATATTTATAGTATAATAGAATTATAGCATAGGTCTGTCAATGCCATAGATTATTCTATCCTAAAATCAACCATGCCTTTTGAG
>DJPC01000074.1:0-3674 GCA_002439665.1 Dialister sp. UBA6422 | reverse complement strand
TTCCATAATATATTTGACGTTTGTCTTTCTATTAGTTACAATATTTATTGTGTCTCAAAAAGAAGGAGGTTCTCTCATGATCATCCATTCTGAAGAAGAACACCGTTTTATACTAGATAAACCAGAAGGAACTTGCTATTTGGAATATAGTAAACAGGGCAATGAAGTCACAGTACTTCACACCATAGTTCCTGATCCTTTATCTGGAAAAGGACTCGCTGGTCAATTAGCAAATGCCTTTTTTGCCTGGGCTACCGCTAAGCAATATGTCATCCATTCTGACTGTTCTTATATGACCAGCTGGTTAAAAAAAGCCAAAAAGTAATAGGTAAGTGCGCCAGCTACATCCTATCCTTTGAGTTGGTGCCTATCAATATACTGTCATTTCTATTCATCATTCACATAGAAGGATTCTTTTATGTATAGTTCATCACTCTTTCAATCCCCAGCCACTTTTCAAGAGACCCAAAAAGCACTGGATATGATTACTTCTCATTTCGTGGAATTGCTCCGCCTGAAATCAGAAGATTTATATTACCATGCAGTTCGTGTTTCTAATTATGCAGGTGCTACAGCTGTGTATATGAAACTGCCTGCCAGTGAAATCACATTGATCCGATATGCCGGTTTCCTTCACGATATCGGTCTTTTAGGTCTGCCCAATCAAGTGCTTTCCAAAGTCCCTTACTTATCTCGCAGGGAATTGACTTTGTACAAGAAGCATCCAGAATTGGGAGCCAATATGCTAGAAGCCATCCCTGGCTGTCAGGACCTCCTGCCATATATTCGCTGCCACCACGAAAGATGGGATGGAAGTGGTTTTCCGAAACACTTAAAAAATGTAAATATCCCATTAGGTGCCCGAATCGTAGGAATCGCTGATTACTATGATACCAATATTTACAAAGCTTCTGATTTCAACAATCGAAATAAAGAAGAAGTATCCCAAGAATTATTTTCTACCTCTGGCATTCTTTTCGATCCAGAAGTGGTTTCTGCCTTTTTAAAAGTCCTGTTTCCAAAGAGTGAATCATTATAGAATAAATAGTGACTGGTCATTCACTTTTGTTACAATTTCTTTCTTGCCAAAGGTTAGGGGTTAAGGTTTGTATTCTTGTATGTAAACCTTAAATCAATAACACTTTCAGAAACCATGATTGGTAAATGATGGAGCGTATGAATGATTGACCACCCACTAACTAATAAAAAAAGCCCATGAGACCCAATCGGTCTCATGGGCTTTTTGCATGGAAAACGGATATCCATATTATGCTTTTTCCAAAATATCCAGCAATTGAACTACATTCTTTTTACCAAAATGAATGTATCTGTCATTGATGATAAGACAAGGCACACTCATGATATTGTATGCAGTCTGCATATCTGGATAGTGAGCCAAATCGTACACATCTACCGTGACATGTTCATTCCTTGCTCCGATGCGTTCTGCGGCAGCCACCAGGTCTGGACACATGGTGCAAGATAATGACACTACAATCTTCATATGCATAGGACGAGAAATCTGGTCGATTCGTTTTTGTACTTCTTCTCCTACATCCTGCCCCGGACCCGCTGCATTATACAAAGATAAAATAAAGGAATTGAATTCATGTCCCCCTGGTACTCCATGGAAGAAAAGACCCAATTCGTTTCCACTTTCATCACAAATGGAAATGGTATGCTTCCTTTCGGGAATAGCCGGAACTTCTTCATAATGCAATTTCGGTGAAAGATCGCACAATTCACGAAGTAATTTTTCATTTTCTAATGACATGGAGCTTTGGTCTTTATAGAGACGAAGCAAAAGTGGTTTTTCCAATTTGGCCAAAACAGGTGCCAGTGCCCGCCGGATCCCATCATCCAAGAAAGAATTGGCTTCTGCTTTCGGTGCTTCTACCGGTTTGGCTTTGACCGCCTTAGGCTTGGTATACACCCTTTGTAAATGCAGTTTCCGATACGCATCCCCTAGATATTTCTCCAAAGAAGTGGCTGCAATCGCACCATCAGATACGGCAGTCACCACTTGCCGAAGATTTTTGACACAAATATCCCCCGCACCATACACACCATCTACATTGGTTTTCTGATTTCTATCAGTAATCACATAGCCTTCGGGGCTTAAGGTGACCAGCCCTTTGAGCAATTCATTTTCTGGGGCGTAGCCTACAAAAACAAAGACACCATAAAATTCACCGGGACTTGCTGTATACACTGTCTCTTCGCCGGTCTTTCTATTTTTCAAAACCACTTGGCGAATAGCAGCATCGCCTTCTACTTTTTCCACCTGGGTATCATACCATACAGTCACTTGAGGGTGATTTTTTAATTCATCCACCGCCGCTGAAGAAATAGAGAAATCAGAGCCACGAACGATAACATACAGATGTTTTGCATATTTAGTAAGGAATAAGCTTTCTTCTACAGCGGCATAACCACCGCCGATGACAAAAATATCTTTCCCTGCAAAAAATTCCCCATCACAGGTAGCGCAATAAGCCACCCCGTGACCACGGAATTCAGACTCTCCCTCAAAGCCGGCCAATCTAGGATGAGCACCTGCCGCATAGATGACACCTAGGGTCTTAAAATCCCCACGGTCGGTATGTACCATTTTGTAATCTCCCGTAAGAGAAAGCCCTGTCACTGTAGCAGATAAAAATTCTGCGCCAAAATTTTTGGCCTGCTCTGTCATCGTTTGGGTTAACGCATTCCCATCAGTGGATAGAATTCCTGGATAATTCACCACTTCTGAGGTGATGGTAATCTGACCACCTAATTTTTCTTTTTCTACCACCAATACACGAAATCTTGCCCTTGCCATATAAATAGCGGCGGAGAGCCCTGCTGGCCCTCCGCCGATTATAATGGCATCATATAGATTTTCCATGATGCCTCTCCTTCATTATAATGCGCCAACCAGATCAAAGGATGGTTTCAGAGTTTTTTCGCCTGGATGCCATTTAGCTGGGCAAACTTCATCTCCATGTTCATATACGAACTGAGCAGCCTGTACTTTGCGAAGCAGTTCATCTGCATTACGGCCAATGTTGCCAGCACTGACTTCATAAAGTACCACTTCACCCTTTGGATTGATGACGAAGGTGCCTCTTTCAGTCAGTCCAGAATCTTCCAGATAGATGTCCAATTCCTTAGCCAGCTTGCCGGTAGGATCACCAATCATTGGATAAGTGACCTTGCCTACTGCATGAGAAGATTCATGCCATGCTTTGTGTACGAAATGGGTATCGCAGGATACAGAGTAAATTTCGCAGCCAATCTTTTTAAATTCATCATATTTCCCCTGCAAATCTTCCAGTTCAGTAGGGCATACAAAGGTGAAATCTGCTGGATAGAAGAAAAGAACACTCCATTTCCCCTGCAGGTCTTTATCGCTTACTTCGATAAATTCACCATTCTGATAGGCATTGAGTTTGAATTCGCTGATTTTCTTTCCGTTAAGAGACATAATAGTTTCCTCCTCGATGTAAAATATTTTAATTGGAATATAATATGTACTACTAATCATTAGGGATGATCCCTATCAGTCCATAAACTTTCTTTATTGATTGTTCGCGAACTGTATTTAACTTTCTGAATGTATTATATCGTCTTAATCGGTAAATGTCAATGTAGTATTTTGATATTTTTCAATTTATTTTTATTACTATCGATAT
>DJPC01000030.1 GCA_002439665.1 Dialister sp. UBA6422 | reverse complement strand
CCCCTGGATTGGGCATGGAATGGAGGAGAAGATTATCAGTTGGTGGGAACAATTTCCCCTGAGAATTATGAAAACATAAAAGCGGTATCATCTATTACTATTATTGGAAAGGTACGAGAGTCATTAGATAGTGATGTGGGAGTATACGTCATGAGAGATCATAGGTCTGTAAAAATGACTCCCCATGGATATGATCATTTTCAACATTAACCAGTAGACTCATAGGGATGATGACCCACAGCAAAGAGTCTCTCAATTATGCAAAGGAGAAACGCCAATGTATACATTAGTCGTAATTCGTCATGGTGAAAGTCAGTGGAATAAGAAAAATCTATTTTGCGGATGGACAGATATTGATTTAACAGAAAACGGATTCAACGAAGCTCGTCAGGCTGGGATATTGCTGAAAAAAGAGGGATTTACTTTTGATCATTGCTATACCTCTGTCCTAAAAAGAGCCATTCACACAGCCTATACTGTTTTGGATGAAATGGATCTTACTTGGATACCTGTAGAAAAGAACTATCATCTAAATGAACGTCATTATGGAGCATTACAAGGTCTTAATAAGACGGAAACTACTGATAAATATGGAGAAGAGCAGGTGCATTTGTGGAGACGTTCTTATGATGTACGTCCGCCGGCTCTTCCCGATGATGATCCCAGATGTCCTGAAAATCAGGCTCCTTATGCGAAATTGAAAAATCATGTGAAACTTCCCCATACAGAATGCCTTAAAGATACAGTGGCTCGTGTAGCTCCTTATTTTGATGAAGTTATTCGTCCGCAAATGGAAAAAGGGGAACGAATTTTGATTGCAGCTCATGGCAATTCTATTCGTGCCCTCCGTAAGCATCTTGAAGGTGTATCTGCTGATGAGATTGCTGGTATGAATGTACCTACTGGTGTGCCACTGGTATATCATTTGAATGATGACTTTACAGTTCATGATGTGGGTTATCTGGGAGATCAAGAGGCTATTGCGGCTAAAATTAATGCTGTCAAAAATCAATCTGCTGGTTCAAAGAATCAATAATTTCTGTGTATTATGAATTAAAAACTGTTCGTTGAATGAACATGTTTTACAGAACGGCTTGTGTGTTATTGCTTTTTATGGATTTATAAGTTTCTGTATGAGATATACAACCGCATCAATGGAAGAGGCGTATATGATTCCTTGGAATGAAGAAACAGGGCGCTCTAAAAGCACGGATACATTGTTGCTTTTAGAAGGTGGTGCTATGCGTGGACTGTTTACAGCAGGCGTGCTAGATGCACTGATGGAAAAGGATTTCTATTTTCCAAAAACAATGGGGATTTCTGCAGGCTCATTGCAGGGACTTTCCTATGTATCTCATCAGCCAGGGCGAAGCGCTAGAGTGAATACTACTTTTGCTAGTGATAAACGATACATGGGTCTTAGGCATTTGATACATGGTGGCAGTTATTTCAATTTTGATTTTATGTTTGGAGACTTATCTCATAAAATTGATTTATTTGCCTTTGAATCTTTTCAGTCGGCAAAAGAAATTCTATATGCGATTATGACCGACTGCAGAACTGGGAAACCGGTTTATGTATCTTGCAAATCTTGTGATATGAATGAATTTTTTAAGGTCTGTGAGGCTAGCTGTTCTATTCCTTTGTTTTCAAAACCCGTATTACTTCGTGGGAATTACTATGTGGATGGTGGTGTTGGTATGCCATTTGTGCCGCTTCCAGAAGAATTACCATTTCATTGTGATAAGCCGGTATATATTCTAACAAGAGATAAGGAATACAGGAAAAAACCAGTGCCTCTAGGATTTCATGAGATACTGCAAGTGATGTATGGCAAACATTTTCCTAGCATTGTAGAGGGGATGTGTGCTATACCTGAGCGATATAATAAAAAGGTAGAAAAAATTATTTCTTTGGAAAAAGAAGGTAAGGTATTTATTATTCGCCCAGAAAAGCCGGTGCAGGTATCCCGTACAGAGAAAGATGCCCACAAATTAGAAGCTTTATACCAAGAAGGATTAGATGTGGGTAGGCGTAGGTTTAAGGAATTAATGGGGTGGCTCCATGAAACATGAAGTGGTTTGTGTTAGTAAAAGTGTAGAAGAAACCATGAATTTTGGTCAATTTGTGGGAAAACATGCAGTGGATGGTTTGTTTATTGCTCTCACAGGAGATCTTGGCGCTGGCAAAACTCATTTTGTGCAGGGGCTAGCAGAAGGGCTTGGCATCACTGGCGTGGTGAGTAGCCCGACTTTTAATATTATGAACTACTATGAAGGGCGGTTGCCGCTAAAACATTTTGATTTTTATCGGCTAGATTCGGAAGAGGATTTATACAATATAGGCTGGGAAGAATATAGTTTAGGTGGTGTCACTGTGGCAGAATGGGCAGATATGTTTCCTTCTTTATTGCCTGAAGAAACCATTTATATTCAGCTCAGTGTTATGAGTGAAACAGAAAGAGAAATTAAAATCAGCTGGGAGGATATGGCTCCCCAGGCTGTTACAAAGGAGATTGAGATATATGCTTCTTGCCATTGATACATCTTCCTTAGTGCTAAGTTGCGCTTTGGCGGATACTGATAAGCTGGTGGCAGAATGGACAGTACAAAAGAGA
>DJPC01000012.1 GCA_002439665.1 Dialister sp. UBA6422 | reverse complement strand
AGGTAATTTAATTCCTTCCCCCATATTGACCTCTTTTAAATAATGGTCAAACCCCCACCCATATTTTGTGGTGCAGAAAAGGGCAAAAAGAAGCGAACCACCGGGAAGAACCAATGAACTGACAATAAAGTCTTCACTATCTAAAATGCCCTTTCCAAAGATTGTAACGTCACTCCATACATTAAAACCTAGTACACAGGGAATACTGCCAAAAAAGACCAAGGGCAACAGAACCAATACAGATTTTCTTCTCGTCCATCCGAAATTATCCATGCAATTTCCAATCAAACTCTCAAAGACTGCTGTCACCGTAGAAAAGCTAGCAAAAGTCATAAAAAGAAAGAATAACCCGCCCCAGAGCTGTCCCATGGTCATATTGATGAAAATATTTGGTAAAGTGACAAAAATGAGAGACGGTCCTTCAGAAGGTGCCACTCCAAAAGAGAAACATGCTGGAAATATAATCATCCCTGCCATAAGAGCCACAAAGGTATCCAAAGCCGTAATACGAATGGCTTCACTGGTGAGAGAATTTTCTTTTCCCATATAACTAGCAAAAATTTCCATAGAACCTTGCCCTACTGAAAGAGTAAAAAATGCCTGGAACATTGCCGCTGCTGCTACATTGCCAATACCTGCTTCTACCGCCCGATTCCAGTCGGGAAGAAGATAAAATTCCAATCCCTTTTCTGCACCAGGCAAAAGGAGACTATTCACGACGAGAATCATAATAAGACCCAGAAGGCCTATCATCATGACCTTTGTCACCTTTTCCAGACTCTTAGCAACCCCACCAGCGCAAACGCCAAATCCGATAAGTACATTGAGCCCCATGTAGAAAAGAAGCTCATAGGGATCTTTCAACATAGAGCCAAAGGTATCAGCTACCGCTTGCGCATTCATCCCATTAAAAGACCCATCAATAAATCGTACAAAATAGTCTACCATCCAACCAGAAATAGTGGTGTAGTAAACCATAAGGATGAAACTACCAATAAGAGCAATCCATCCATGAAGATGCCAGTAGGTCCCTTTAGGTTCCAATTTCTGAAATCCTGTTTTCACACTCTTCTGGCTAGCTCGCCCTACAGCCAGCTCCATGGTAACCACAGGAACCCCTAAAAGAATTAAAAACGCCAAATAAAATAAAACAAAAACTGCTCCACCATATTCTCCAGTAATGAAAGGAAAGCGCCACACATTACCGATTCCTATAGCGCAGCCTGCACTAACTAATATAAATCCCAATCGGGATTTGAAACTATCTCTTGCTTCCATTCTACTTTTCTCCTAATACAATAGCTAAGGCGTAAACTAGGGGTTAGCGCATCAATCGCTCCTAATCCCCAAAATATAAATCTTCTGCGCTTTATAAGTTATACACCTATACAAGTTTACACCGCTATTTCGGCCTCCTTGTCAGGAGGCCGAATATAATCAACTTTAGCGGTATACTACACTAACAGCACGACAATCCATTGTGATATAAATATCACTTCTCATTGTCCTCACAAAAGCCCCCGAATGAGAATCACCAAAATCAAAACTGGCAGAACATACTGGAAATAAGGTTTAATCCAGAGAGGCATTTTGAGTCCTTCCCCTTTATTGACTTCCGCAATGTATTTATCAAATCCCCAGCCCCACTTGGTCACACAGAAGAGCAGATAAATCAATGAGCCCCCAGGAAGAAGGATATTACTTACAATAAAGTCTTCGCTATCTAGCACATCCCTAGCACCGATGAAATGAACACCAGAAAGCACATTATAGCCCAGTACACAAGGAATAGAGAAGATGAATACAATCAGCAGATTTGTCATCACAGCTTGCTTTCGGCTCCAACCAAAGTTATCCATACTGCTGGCAATGAGATTTTCAAAAACAGCCGTCACGGTAGAAAAGCTAGCAAAGGTCATGAATACGAAAAAGAGAGCGCCCCAAAGCTGTCCCATAGGCATATTAATAAAAATTTTGGGAAGAGTAATGAATATCAAAGAAGGTCCCTGGTCAGGCTGCACGCTATAGGCAAAGCAGGCCGGGAAAATAATGAGCCCCGACAGGATCGCTACAAAAGTATCCAAGCAAGCGATACGAACCGCTTCGCCAGTCAAAGTGAAATCATCGGACATATAACTACCAAAAATTTCAATGGCTGCAATCCCTAAGGATAAGGTAAAGAAAGCCTGGTTCATAGCAGCAGACGCTACATTACCAATTCCTGCTTCCACAGCCCGATTCCAATCAGGGAGTAAATAAAATGTAAGCCCCGGTGCGCCCCCTTCTAGGAACACACTATGCACAGCTAATACTACAATCAGTACCAAAAGGCAGATCATCATAAATTTGGTGATCCGTTCCACCCCATTATGAAGACCAAATCCACAAACCCCAAAACCCACAAAAACGGTGATAGCCATGAAAATTCCCATTTCTAAAGGACTGGCCAACATGGCGCCAAAGACTTTTCCCACTCGCTCAATGGTCGTATTGGCAAAAGTCCCATTCACAAATTTCCAAAAATAAGCCAGCATCCAACCTGACACGGTGGTGTAGTACATCATAAGCATATAGCAACCAAGCACGCAGAACCATCCGTGGATATGCCACTTAGAGCCTGGTTTTTCCAATGCTTTATACCCAAGTACTGCACTTCTATGGCTTCCTCGCCCCACAGCCAGTTCCATAGTCATGACAGGAATCCCCATCAAAACCAAAAAGGCCAAATAAAAAAGGACAAAGATAGCACCCCCATATTCTCCTGTCACGTAAGGAAATTTCCAAACATTCCCTATACCAATGGCACAGCCTGCACTGACAAGCAAAAATCCCAATCGTGATTTAAAATTATCTCGTTTCTCCATAAGTCCTCCTCTATATGTTAGATTTCTTTTCATTTTATACTTATTAAAGAAATGACGCAAGGATAAAACAGTTTTTAAAATAGCAGCTAAGATGTAAACTATCTTTCCTATGCAGAAAATTCGTTATATTTTCATATATTATTTCCATTCATATATAACACATTTCATATGCATTTTTTATATTAATGAAATGATTGACATATATAACATATTTCCGTTATAATACCATACAACTTCACAAGAGAAGTAAATCCTTAGAAGGGAAAGAGTAGTTGTTTCCTCGTCTTTTCAGAGAGCTGGAACAGGGTGCAATCCAGCAAGGCAGAAATGATGAAAATCATCCCGGAGGTGCGATGCTGAATCGTAATAAGCATCGACGTAGTTTCCACGTTATAGGAAACGCGTATGTTAGTACGTTGTAGAGTGTCTGAAAAGGTAACTTTTCAGGAATCAGGGTGGTAACGCGGAATGATATCCGTCCCTCGCGCGAGGGACGGATTTTTTTATTACCTATGACCAAAACTTCCAGTCCCTACTCTACCGTTTTATAAAGGAAAGAAGGGATTTTTATGGAAAGTGATATTACAAACAGGTGACTGGTAGCCAGTGACTGGTGACTAAGGAAATACACTCCCAGTCACTAGTCACTAGTCACCAAATATCAAACCGTATACAGTCTATTACATGCAATGATTCTGAAAGGATACTTATTATGAAAAAACTTTGTAACTTAGCGGCTAAATATTTCGGCGTCCTCGCCGTAGTCTTTCTCATCTTAGGTCTAGTCACTCCCACCAGCTGGCTATGGGTATTGGGAAAAGTCCAGGGTGTCTCGATCTTATCTGTTCTTTTGGGAGTCATCATGTTTGGCATGGGTACCACACTGAACTGGAAAGATTTTCTGGTCATCTTTCGCCGTCCTAGAGATGTATTTCTGGGAGCCCTAGCCCAGTACACCATCATGCCGCTCCTGGCTTTCGGTCTGGCTATGCTCTTCCATCTCGAACCTGGTCTTACAGCAGGTCTGGTACTTTTAGGTGCTTGCCCTGGTGGCACCACCAGTAACGTCATCACCTACATGAGCAAAGGCGACCTGGCATACTCTGTCACTATGACCTCTGTATCCACCTTGCTGTCCCCACTCCTGACTCCAGCACTGACCTTCATGCTCATCGGAAAAGAAATCAATTTTGATCCCCTGGGCATGTTCCTCTCCATCCTGCAGATCGTCATCCTTCCTGTATGCATGGGCCTAGCACTGAAATATTTCCTGCCTAAAGTAGCTGCTGTGGCTACTGATTACACCCCAGCAGTCTCTTCAGTCACCATCTGCCTCATCATCGCCGGCGTCGTAGGTGCTTCCCACCAGGCGATCATGGCCAATCTGGGTGTCATCCTTGCTGTCGTTGTTCTTTTCAATGCTCTTGGTTATGTGCTGGGTCTTGGAGTAGCTAAACTTTGCGGTCTTTCTTGGAAAAAAGCAGTCACCTTATCTGTCGAAGTAGGCATGCAGAACTCCGGCTTGGCTACTGGCCTTGCCAAAGTACATTTCGCCTCCATGCCAGCGGCTGTCGTTCCTGGTGCTATCTTTTCTGCTTGGTTCACCATTTCCGGTGCCGTTCTGGCCTGGGCTTGTGTCAACTACCTGAACCCCAAATACGGTGATGAAATAGTAGAAGAAGAAAATGTTGTCACCACTATGGCCGCAAACTAATCCATTAGTAGCTACCAATCACTAATCACCATTTATTTACGAAAGAAGGAATCTCCCTATGAACCATCAATTCTTACCAAGCTATACCATCGGAACCGATGCTTATGACAGTGTTTATGATGTATGTCACTATTTTGGAAAAACCGCTGTCCTTGTAGGAGGACATAAATCTCGTGCTGCTGCAGAGCCAAAGCTTCGCAAAGCCTTGGAAGGAAAGATGGAAATCTTAGACTCCCTGTACTATGGCGGCGATGCCACCTATGAAAATGCAGAAGCACTGAAACAAAATGAAGCTTTCCAAAAAGCAGACATGGTCTTTGCTATGGGCGGTGGCCGTGCTATCGATACAGCGAAAAAAGCAGCCGGTGAAATGGGAAAACCCTATTTCACTTTCCCTACCTTGGCATCCAATTGCGCTCCTGTCACAGCGGTAGGTGCCTACTACTACCCAGATCATTCCTTCCGGCAGGTATACTATGTCAACCGCCCTGCTTTCCATACCTTCATTGATACCGATGTGATCGCTCACGCACCGAAAGAATACCTATGGGCTGGTATCGGCGATGCACTCTCCAAACAGTACGAAGTGGACTTCTCCGCTAGAGGAGATGAACTCACCTATAGCAGAAGTTTAGGTGTGCAGCTGGCAGGCGGCTGCTCTGCAGGTCTCCTGAAATACGGCGAAGAAGCCTTACGAGCAGTGGACGAAAAGAAAGTCAATTATGCCTTAGACTATGTGGCGCAGAATATTATTTTCTCTACCGGTCTGATTTCCAATCTAGTTCCAGAAGACTACAATTCCAGTGTAGCCCATGCCCTCTATAATTCTCACACTGGCGTAGCCCATGAAGGCGCTCATCTCCACGGTGCAGTGGTTTGCTACGGCGTCCTGGTTCTTCTTACCTTGGACGGTCAGGTAGAAGAAAGAAATAAATTGTACGAATTCTGCAAGAAAACAGGCCTTCCGCACTGCTTGGCAGATATCGGACTTAAGGATTCCAAAGAGATGGTACGAAATGCCCTTCCAAAACCAGATCTGAATAAGGTTCCCTACCCGGTAACAGAAGAGCTTCTCACCAAAGCTATTGAAGAGGTAGAAAATCTGAAATAATCTACTTCCCAATAGGCTGTGATAAAATGCAAAACTATGTTGTTAGTTGTCGGTTGTTAGTTGTGTGTTTCAAAAAGTGAATCTATCTCATCTCTGATTACCAGTCCCCAGTCACTAGTCACGAGTCACCAATCTCGCTAGGAGCAGGCATCACTGAGCACGCTTGATATGTTCATGGTGAGGTATACGGCTAGAGGTACCCCCTCAGCCTACGGCAGCTCGAGGGCAGGGGAGCCAAGACGCTAGTTCTGATT
>DJPC01000138.1 GCA_002439665.1 Dialister sp. UBA6422 | reverse complement strand
TGGGTAAAACCTCTCTAGCCCAGTCGATTGCTCGGGCTATGGGACGGAAATTTGCCCGCATTTCCTTGGGTGGCGTTCATGATGAAGCAGAAATCCGTGGTCATCGCCGCACCTATATTGCTGCTATGCCAGGTCGTTTCATCGAAGCAATCAACCAAGCTAAGACCAAAAATCCTTTGATTCTCTTAGATGAAATCGATAAAGTGTGTGCCGACTTCCGCGGCGACCCTGCATCGGCTCTCTTAGAAGCGCTGGATCCGGAACAAAATAAATCTTTCCATGATAACTATATCGATATTCCTTTTGACTTGTCCAAAGTATTTTTCCTTTGTACTGCCAATTCTGTATCTACGATTCCGGCGGCTCTTCTGGATCGTATGGAACTCATTGAACTTACTGGCTATACGGAAGAAGAAAAGTTGGAAATCGCTAAGAAATATCTGGTACCTCGTCAGAGAGAAAGAAATGGTCTTAAAGCGAAAGATATCCATTTTACCACACCTCTTCTTCGTAAAGTGATTCGTAGCTATACGAGAGAGGCTGGGGTTAGAAATCTGGAGCGCACCATTGGTGCCCTATGCCGTAAAGTGGGTAAGAAAATTGTTCTCCAGGATGATACCATGCCTAAGCTCACCGCTACTACACTGGAAAAATATCTGGGACCGGTGAAATTTATACCTATGGCAGAAGAACATGAAGACACCGTAGGACGTGTCAATGGTCTTGCCTGGACAGCAGCTGGGGGAGAAGTCTTGGATACCGAAGCGGTCACCATAAAAGGAAAGGGACATCTCATTTTGACAGGTCAGCTGGGAGACGTGATGAAAGAATCTGCAGAAACTGCTTATACGTACGTCCGCAGTAAGGCCAAAGAATTGGGACTTCCAGAAGATTTCTATGAATCCATTGATACCCATATCCATCTCCCCGAAGGGGCTGTACCGAAAGATGGTCCATCGGCAGGCATCACCATGGCTACCGCTATGGCTAGTGCCTATACAGGCAGAAAAGTCAGAAGTGATACTGCCATGACTGGTGAAATCACCTTGACTGGAGAAGTCCTTCCTATCGGCGGACTTAAAGAAAAAGTCCTCGCGGCCAATCAGTTTGGGCTCAAACAGATTATTTTGCCAGAAAAGAACAAACGGGATCTGGATGAAATCCCCAAATCCGTTCGGGACAAACTTCACTTTGTATGTGTCAAGAATGTGGATGAAGTCCTTGCACATGCTTTGGTTGAGAAATAAGTAGCCTAGGGATTAGGAATGGGATGTCATAGGGAGAGTTGAGTTATAAGGACTTGATTGGTTGATAGGATAGCAGGTGTTTGAATCGATAAATTGATACCTTAGTAGAAAAATTCCTCACACTATGAAACAGAAACGCAGTTGCTAGTAGCTACTGATTTGGGTGTTGTTACTATAGCGGATTTTCTACTTTCTCATCTCTAGTCCCTAGCTGCTTTTGGAAAAATGATTACTCATGCATATGATTGTAAAGTAATAGGAGCGAAAAAATGTCAGAGATCAAAGATGTTGAAAAATTTCATATATTTTCCTCCGCCTACTTTGCTTCTGCGGTGAATAAGAACCAATATGTCACTGACGGTAGAAAGGAAATCGCCTTTATCGGACGGTCCAATGTAGGCAAATCTTCGTTGATCAATTCTTTATGCGGTAGAAGAAAACTGGCTTACGTGAGCCGGGAACCAGGGAAAACACGGACTATTAACTATTACGCCATTCAATCTCGTCGTACTGTCGATGAAGTAGAACAGCGACAGGATTGGTACTTGGTGGACCTTCCAGGCTACGGCTTTGCGAAAACCAGTCAGGAAAATAAAGATAACTGGTCGTCTTTCATTGATGAATATATGAAGAAATCTCCTGGACTCGCCTTGATAGGACTTTTAGTAGATCTGCGCCATCCTGGACTTCCTATTGATAAAAAAGCCTATGACTGGCTTAAATCTATTGCACCTGATCTCATTATCATCGGAACCAAAGGCGATAAATTAAGTCGCAACGAACTCCACAAAAATCTGGCCCAACTGAAAAAACTCTTCCCTACCGCCCACGCGCCTATTGCCTATTCCTCTTTGACAGGGGAAGGACGGGAAGAACTGCTGGGTGTCATAGAAAAGCAGATTTGCGAGAAATAAAAGATTGGGTGACTCGCGATTAGGGGCTTTCCCAGTTACCAGTCACCTATAGGAGAACATGATGAATAAAATTGTTGCTATGGCCGCGCTACTCACCGCCTTAGGGGTTAATACCTTCGCCTATAATTGGTATGCCCCTAATTCCTTTGACACAGTGAAGAAGGACTCTTGGGATTATAAAGCTGCTTATACCCTATGCGAAGAAGGGAAAGCACCGGACTACACCACTAGCTTTTTTTCCAAAGAACTAACTCGCTATGAAATCGCCAGTGTGATTAAAAATGTACTGGACAACCAGAAAGACGTAGCGGCAGACGAGAACTTAGCGAAACTGAAAAAAGAATACAGCCGCGAATTGGAAGCCCTGGGTTATAAAGAACCGCAAAAGAAAGGGAGTAACGTAAAGCCTATTTTTGAAATATCCGGTGACACGCGGGTTCGCTACAATTCCGACAGCGAAGCCGATGCCAGAGCCAGGGTGAATACCAAGTGGCATATTGCTGGAAAAACCGATGTGACCATCGGAGGAAAAGCAGAAACGAAATAATTCTCATGTGATAAAAGCCGTTCAGAGACAAATTGTCTTTGAACGGCTTTTTATAGTGAGGAGTTAGGGGGGACAGTGAGTCATCGCATGACTCTGATATTGATGGCATGCCATTAGGAAGAAGAGACAAGGCACAGACTATGCAATTCCTCTGGCACTACACTTTTCTTTGATGTGGATTTTTCTTTCTCTAAGTTTTCTAGAAATATGCCATGCCAATTCCCAGGATCTGGTTATTCATCCCTACTCACCAGCATCTCCTTCATTTCTAGATACCCATCGGTATAGTATGGCTTCAGCTGCGATTCACGAAGATCGTAACCATAGGGGCGGCGGCTTATGGCTAGAATGGGTGGCGTTTGGATGCGTTTGGCTACGGAGAAGCCGGCAAAGAGGTTCCACCAGCGTTCTAGGTCGGAAATGAAATCAGCAGCAGTGGGAAAGAGCTGAGCTATTTTGACAGGTGTTCCCAGGTGGGATTCTAAGGTGCCTTCTATATACCAGGAAAGGATATCTTCTGGGGTGCTTCTTTGCCAAGGTTCAACGAAACTTTTTAATAGATAGTCGTGGTATTCATAAATGAGAGGATCACCTAATCCTTGGGTGACGTCTTGTTTTTCCGAAAGTTCTGCACTTGGCTTTACAGTAAAAATACCTTCTGGAATCATGCCTTTGCCGTACCAAGTATTAAGCTTTCTACCTAGATCATAGATTTGGTATTTCCATAGATCGGCCGTAGCAGCTAAGGCTCCTGCTAGATCGCCGTAGAGGGTACCATAGCCTACGGTGGTTTCTGTTTTATTGGCATTACAAGTGAAGATACCGCCGAAGGAGGCTGAAAGGGCAGCAAGGATCCGGCTGCTTCTATCACGGGCTTGCATATTTTCTTTCATAAAGCTAGTGAGATGGATAGTTCCCTGTCCGTTGGGAGAAAGAGAGAGACCTTCTAGTGCCTGGGCGGTGTCATCGATGAAGTGACCAATAGGGACAGTAAGATAGGGAGAGCCTAGATTATCTGCCAATTGTTTTGCCAGATCTTTGGTCATTTGGCTATTAAATTTTGTAGGTGTATTGACTAAAAGCAGATGATCGGCAGGAAGCACAGAACGATAGAGGGCTGCATTGACTGCCGAATCAATGCCACCAGAGACACCAATGACCACTTTGGATACACCAATGGCCTTTAAAAATTTATTGACACCGTAGCGCATAGCGCTAAGAAGCATATCTTCTTTATAAGGAGGCATAGTACTTTCTATAGTGAGAGTTTTATTTTCTAAATGGAAATAGAAGGTGCTTCTAGGTGTCGTATAGGGAGCGGCTTCTCCTATCAGATGCCCTTCTTTATCATAGGCGGCAGTCATGCCATCAAAGGTATAACATGTTTTACCATTATTTTGCAGTCCTCTGTGATTGATATACAGCATGGGGACGTGCAGTTTAGATAAAGCGGCAGAAAGCATGCGATGTCGTTTTTCGTTTTTCCCCAAGGTGAAGGGAGAGGCGGATAGATTACAGAAAAGATCACAGTTTTTCTTTGATAAAATGGTCATGGGAGATAGGGTGTAATTTTCATCCCAGCTATCTTCACAGAGTAGAAGCCCTAGGCGAAGTGTTTCTTTTCCTACTGAAATGACGCAAGGAGCGAGTTCTTTTTCTGCTGTGCTTCCTATTTCTCTGGCATAGGAAAGGAGAGAAGTAAAATAGCGACGGTCATCAAAGCAGCGATAATTGGGAAGAAGGGTTTTGATGACGTAGGGATGCTGCGTGCCTTCTGGGGCAATTAGTTTACCATTGGCAGCGGCAAAAGCGGCGTTGTATTTCCGCGGGCGGCCGTCATCATTGGTCTTTGTCCAGTCTATGGCAACATTCCCCCAGAGGATCACTAGTCCGTAAGAGGCTTCTCGAATTTTTTCATTATACTTTTCTGCTTCTTTAAGAAAGGCATTTTGATCCCATAGGTCACCGATGAGGTACCCGGTGAGACACATTTCGGGTAGAATTAATAGGTCTATTTCTTCTTCTTTGGCTAGGAGAATTTCTTTTTCTATATGTTTCCAATTTTCTCGAATGTTTCCTGGCAGGATATCGAGTTGAACGGTACGGATTTTGATCATGGTAATACCTCAGATTTTTGGCGATTGGTAACTAGTAACTGGTGACTGTTCATAGTAGAACCTAGTCACCAGTTACTAGTCTACAAGTCACCTTTATCATCATTTTACAAAACCATGATTCCTATGTAAATGCAGGAATTGCGATTTTGGTATATAATTAAATTGTGAAATTAGCACTTATCATATAAAGAGGTGATTGTTGCTATTTGTTAGTTGTTGATTGTATGAATAAACCTATAACTAATAACTAGCAACCAACAACTACTATGGAACATTATCGCAACTATT
>DJPC01000146.1 GCA_002439665.1 Dialister sp. UBA6422 | reverse complement strand
ATTACAACATTTATCGTTTGGCTGTAGATGGGCTCGATGTGGGGCCTATTTACCAGATTTCTTATAGGGGCCAAAAACCAAAGACTTTTAAAGCCTATAGAAGAAGAGAACAGACTGACCGTTATAGAGATCGGTATGGAAGTTATTTCTAAATGGTATTGGTTGTGTGTTAGAAAGACGGATGCAGCAGGATCATAACTTTTTAGATATTTAGTGAATTGAGATAGACAATAAAGGATAAAGAGATATGCATATTGTACTGGTCGAGCCAGAAATTCCTGGAAACACGGGAAATATCTCCCGTTTGTGTGCAGCAGAGCATCTGACTCTTCATTTGGTAGAACCCTTGGGGTTTTCTATCGATGATAAATATTTGAAACGAGCAGGTCTAGATTATTGGGACCTATTGGAAGTGCATGTCCATCCCAATTTTGAATCTGTGAAACAGATGCTTAAGGGACATCATTTTTATTACAATACCACCAAGGCTGTCAAATCCTATACGGAGATTTCCTATACGGAAGATGACGTTCTTGTTTTTGGTAAGGAGACGAAAGGGCTGCCGGAAGATTTGCTTTTGGCACATGAAGAGGATTGCATTCGCATTCCTATGATTGAAGAAGCTCGGTCTCTCAATTTGTCCAATGCAGTTGCTATTGTAGCATTGGAAGCATTAAGGCAGACTGGTTTCCCTCATCTTTTGAAGGAAAGCGGCCGTTTGTTTAAAGGAGGCAATAGTCATGAATACTTATGATGCAGCCTATGACCTGGCCAAAGCGATCAAAGAGAGCGATGAAATGAAGCGCCTCACTGCGGCTGCGGAGAAGGTCAAGGGAGATGCAGACGCAAAAAAGATGGTCAAGGAATACATTATGGCACAGATGCAGGCAGATTATGCTAAGCTTTCTGGTCAGAAGCAGGATGAAAAGACCTATCAGCATTTGCAGGAATTGGCTGTCCTAGTCAGCAATAACAGCAATGCCCAGGAATATTTACAAGCTTTTATTCGCTGGAATCAAGTAGCTGCGGATTTGCAAAAGATCGTTTCTGATGCAATGGCGCAGGGTATGGATGTATTGGAACTGAATCAAAAATGACAGATTGGAAAGCATTTTTTGAAGGCATTCTCACAGAAAGAGAAATTAAAGTCAATGAACCTATGAGCCGCCATACGACTTATGGCATTGGCGGACCGGCAGATGTGTTTGTCATGCCACAGACAGAAGAAGCACTCATGCAGATTCTTAAGAAAGCTCACGAGGCAGATATTCCTGTCACCGTTGTTGGCGGCGGGTCCAATTGCTTGGTCAGTGATAAGGGTATCCGTGGTATCACCATTTGCATGAACCGTATGAAACAGGAAATGACCTGTGAAGATACCTGGATCACCGCGACTGGTGGTACTGGCACAGGTACGGTGGCTCGTTTTGCAGAAAAAAACAGTCTTAAGGGTTTTGAATGGGCTGTAGGTATTCCAGGCACTGTATGTGGTGCGGTTTTCATGAATGCCAATGGTTACGGCGGACAAATGAAGCAGGTGGTAGAAGAAGTATATGCTATCACCCGTGATGGCAGTGAAAAGAGAACTTATGGTTGGGATGATATCCACTATGGGGATTCCGATAGTGTATTCATGCATAATGGAGACATTATTGTAGGTGTAAAACTTCATTTATCCAAGGGAAATCCGGAAGAAATCAAAAGAAATATGACAGAACATCAGATTTCTAGAAGGACCAAGCAGCCTTTGGAAAAGAGAAGTGCCGGGACTATGTACCTTCGTCCACCGGGATACCATGTAGGCCCTATGATCAAAGAATGCGGTCTGATCGGTTTCTCCATCGGTGATGCTCAGGTATCTACCAAACATCCAGATTTTGTAGTTAATAATGGCCATGCATCTTGCAAGGAAATTCTGGAAGTACTCCATGAAGTACAGAAACGGGTGATGGAAAAGTTCCATGTCCATGTACCTTTGGATGTACGTATCATTGGTGAAGATGTCAAACAGGAACGTTAATTTGGAACGGTAATTTGGGATGACTAAAAAAGCGTTATACTCTCATTGTAGAGTATGACGCTTTTTCTTTTGTAAATGCGGAGACGGTGAAATTTTATTTAAAGGCGAATCAAATGATATAGTTTCGTAGCCTTTCGTTTCTATTAGAACAGTTAAATAGGCATAAGCCTCGTTTCTCCTTGGAGAAGGAGAAATTACAAGGGGGGATAGACATCCTAGCGGCTTAAAACATTGGGCTTGATGGCCAAATAACGGACTATTTATCATCTGCTAGTACTGATTATGTTCTTTTGTGTCATTCATAGTATCACCTAGCTCATTATTCATGATCCTCAAATCTCTAGATACTCCTCTTAAAATTAAAAAAATTCAAAATCCCTCTTGCATTTCTGATAAGAGTTATGTATTATATAAGCATAAGTTAGCACTCAAGATGAGTGAGTGCTAATATTTCAAAGGAGGAATTGAAATGTTAAAACCATTAGCAGATCGTGTTCTTGTTAAAGTTGATACTGAAGAAACTCAGACTAAAGGCGGTATCCTGCTTCCTGATACAGCACAGAAAAAATCCCAGAAGGGTGAAGTAATTGCCATCGGTTCTGGCAAAATGTTAGACAATGGGACCCGTGTTCCATTTGAAGTCAAAGTAGGCGACAGAGTCCTGTTTGCTAAATATTCCGGCGTAGACATCGAAGAAGATGGACAGAAATACTTGCTTCTCTCTGAAAGAGATGTACTGGGAATCCTATAATTCTCTTACTTTCTGACAAGCGATCTTCTATGCGCAGAGCTTGCGCAATGCATACTGATAGATATGTTTTAAATACCAAACAATAGGAGTGATATATAATGGCTAAGAAAGTTCTTTATAATGAAGAAGCCCGCGCTGCTCTTTTGAAGGGCGTTGATCAGCTGGCTAATGCAGTTAAAATTACCCTTGGACCGAAAGGTCGTAACGTAGTACTGGATAAGAGATTCGGTGCTCCAAACATTGTCAATGATGGTGTTTCTATTGCTCGTGAAATTGAACTGAAAGATCCATTTGAAAACATGGGTGCTCAGTTGGTTAAAGAAGTCGCAACCAAGACCAATGATGTAGCAGGCGACGGCACCACCACTGCAACCCTTCTGGCTCAGTCTATGATCCATGAAGGTATGAGAAACGTAGCAGCTGGTGCTAATCCAATGGTCCTGAAGAAGGGCATTGAAGAAGCTGTTAAAGTACTGGTCGATGAAATCAAGAAAAAAGCTGTACCGGTAAAGACCAAAGAAGCTATCGCTCAGGTTGCTTCCATTTCTTCTGCTGATAAGACCATTGGTGGTCTCATCGCTGACGCTATGGAAAAAGTTGGCAACGACGGCGTTATCACTGTAGAAGATTCTAAGACCATGGGCACTAGCCTTAAGGTGGTAGAAGGTATGCAGTTTGACCGCGGTTACCTTTCCCCATACATGGTAACTGATCCAGATAAGATGGAATGCGTTATCGACAATCCAATGATTCTCATCACTGATAAGAAGATCAATATGCTCCAGGATATGCTCCAGCTTCTGGAACAGGTAGCTAGAAGCGGCAAGGAACTCCTCATCATCGCTGAAGATGTAGAAGGCGAAGCACTGGCTACTTTGGTTGTGAACAGACTCCGTGGCACACTGAAATGCGCTGCTGTCAAAGCTCCAGGATTTGGTGATCGCCGTAAGGCTATGCTGCAGGATATTGCAATCCTCACTGGCGGCCATGTCATTTCTGAAGAAATGGGCCGTACTTTGAATAGCGCAACGCTGGATGACCTGGGCACTGCTCATCAGGTTCGCATCACCAAAGATAACAC
>DJPC01000145.1 GCA_002439665.1 Dialister sp. UBA6422 | reverse complement strand
ATACGGATCTGACCCGTATCGGACCCAAGTCATTAGTGGCATCGGTTTTCTAGGGGTCGGGACTATCATTGTGACTGGGCACAATGAAGTCAAGGGGCTGACCACAGCAGCTGGCTTATGGGCTTCTGCAGGGATTGGTCTTGCTGCAGGGATCGGTTTCTTAGAAGGAACTGTGGTGGCTATGCTCTTTGTGATTTTTGTCCTTCGGGTATTAAGTCCTCTGGATCAATACATGCGACGCCGGGCGAGAGACTTTGATATATATGTGGAAGTCAAGGATTCTATGGTGATCACCCATATGCTTATGGTACTTCGCCGTGACAAGGTGGTTGTGTCCAATTTTCATCCTATTCGCGAAACCTATGGTACATCAGCTATGGGGATCACTATGAGTTTATCGGTGCCTCATCATGGAGAACGGCCTCTTTGTATTCAAAAATTGCGTGACTTAAAGGGCGTTCATTATGTGGAAGAAATATAGTAAGAGAAAATTTTTAGATGCAAAAAAGAGACTGATAAGAGTCTCTTTTTTTTGATACAAGTTTGACTATCTATGGTATAATCAAAAAGGTTTTGTGATTCATAGTTACTTTTGTTGAGGGGGTTGCTTGGATAGAAGCTATCATATGTTACAGCTTCAAAGGGTTTCTTTATGTATGCACAAAACTGTGACCTTATATCCTGCAACGATCAACAGCGATCAACAATATTCACAGTAACATGTACCCTTTTTTACGTATGGAGGAATAGAAATGGCAACGGACGTTACTATGGAATTCGTGCAAGGCATGCCAAAAGCTGAATTGCATTTGCACATTGAAGGGACTTTGGAACCAGAACTGAAATTAAAACTGGCTCAAAAGAATCATGTGGATATTGGACAGACCACTATTGAAGAAGTAAGAAAATCTTATCAGTATGATGACCTGGCTTCTTTCTTGGCTGTATATTATCCTGCAATGAATGTGCTCCAGACAGAAGAAGACTTCTATGACTTGGCTATGGCTTATCTGAAAAAGGCAAAAGAAAATAATGTACGTCATGCAGAAATTTTCTTCGATCCACAGGCACACACCAGCCGGGGCGTCGCTTTTGAAACGTTTATTAATGGTTTATACCGCGCTACTGTAGATGCTCGGGCTATGAATATCGATGCTAGGCTCATTATGTGTTTCCTTCGTGACCTTTCTAGAGAATCTGCTAGAAAGACACTGGAAGAAGCTTTGCCTTATCGGGATAAATTTATCGGTGTAGGTCTTGATTCTGATGAACATAATAATCCACCGATGAAGTTCTTTAACCAGTTTACAGAGGCTACCAAGTATGGCCTTAAGACCACAGGTCATGCAGATATCGACCAGAAGGATTCTATTGAACATATTCGTGAACTTCTGGAAGTCATTGGCGTAGACCGTTTGGACCATGGTACCAATATTGTAGAAGATCCAGACTTGGTAGAATATGCAGCTAAACATCATATCGGCCTCACTTCTTGCCCGCTTTCCAACTCTTTCGTTCGTCCAGAAATGAAGGGCCATGAAATCAAAGAACTTTTGGCTAAGGGTGTTAAGATTTCCATTCATTCCGATGATCCGGCATACTTCGGCGGCTACATCAGCCTCAACTACTATGAACTGGCTCGTCAGTTTGATCTCACTAAAGAACAGGTCGTACAGCTGGCTAAGAATTCTTTTGAAACCAGCTGGATCAGTGATGAACAAAAAGCTATGTACATCGCTGAACTGGAAGAATACGCAAGAACACATTAATGTATTGGCAGTGAGTAGTACGCTCTGATATCTGATCTCTCTTTATGTAAATCAATGAAAAAAGGTATCATGGGGGATGCGAAAATCGATATTGCCATCACTTTTTTAATCTTTTTAGCGAATGAGACTTTCGCGAAAATGAATCAAATACAATCATAGTTAGGAGCTTCAAATTCATGTCACATCAAGTTTCCGGTGGAATACTTGAAAGAATATTCCACCTTAAAGAAAATCATACCACTGTAAAAACCGAATGCCTGGCAGGACTTACTACCTTTGTTTCCATGGCATATATTCTTTTTGTCAATCCTCAGATTTTAGGGGATGCTGGCATGGATGCTGGTGCTGTCTTTACAGCTACCGCATTATCTGCTATCATTGGCTGCCTGCTCATGGGATTTTTGGCCAATTACCCGATTTCCATTGCACCAGGCTTAGGGGATAATGCTTTCTTTACTTACTCTGTCGTACTGGCTATGGGTATGCCCTGGCAGCAAGCTATGGCAGGGGTCTTTGTGGCTTCTATTCTCTTTACCATAGTTTCCATTTTCCACATCCGAGAAATTATTATCGACGCCATTCCGCAGGACTTGAAATATGCTATGGCAGCTGGCATTGGTATTTTCATTTCCTTCGTAGGACTGCAGGGCGGTGGTATCGTTATTGCAGATCCTGCTTCTGTTCTTTCCATTGGTTCTTTCAAAGTACCGACCACTTGGCTGACCATTTTTGGTACCATTGTAACGGCTCTTCTGATGGCTAGAAAAGTACCAGGTTCTATTTTCTACGGCATCGTCATTACTGCTGTCGCAGGTCTTGTGACTGGTATCATTGCACCGCCTGATTCTGTGATTTCCATGGCGCCAAGCCTGGCTCCTACCTTTGGGGTAGGCATTGCAGAAATGGGAACTATTTTCACGGATCCTACCATGTGGGCTGTAGTAGTCATTTTCTTCCTGGTGGCATTCTTTGATACTGCGGGTACTTTGATCGGCCTAGCACAGCAGGCTGGATTTATGCACAATGGCAAAATGCCTCGTATCGGCAAAGCTCTGATGGCTGACTCTTTGTCCATGCTGGCTGGCGCTGTCATGGGGACCACACCGACTGCTGCTTATGTAGAAGCTTCTGCAGGTATCGCTATGGGTGCCCGCACCGGCCTGACCGCTGTAGTAGTAGCTATTCTTTTCGCTGTTAGTATGATTTTCTCCCCACTTCTTGCGGTAGTGACTGCCAATGTCACCGCTCCAGCTCTTATTGTAGTAGGGGTACTCATGGCTTCTGCCTTGAAGGAAATCCATTGGGATGAATTTGAAATCGCTCTTCCATCTTTCTTGGTGGTTATTGGGATGCCACTCACTTTCAATATTTCTTACGGCATTGCCTTTGGTTTTATTTTCTATCCATTGGTAATGATTGCTGCAGGACGCAGAAAAGAACTGAACTATTTGATTTGGCTCATGTTTGCACTCTTCCTGATCCTGCTCTATACTTTGACCATTCTTAAATTCTAAGGAGAATGTATATGCTTACTAGAGAAATGCTTTCCGAATACATTGATGCAGGGGCTGCTAAAATCAAAGCCGATATGGCCGTTTTGGGTGGCACTTTGATCAATGTCAATACCAGCGAATACTATAAAGCCGATGTAGCTATTTATAAGGGCAAAATCGTCGCTGTCGATAGTGATATTTCTGATTATATGGATGAACACACCCAGAAAATCGATGCTACGGGAAAATACTTAGCACCTGGTCTTATCGATTGTCACATTCATGTAGAATGCAGCAAGATGAGTATGACTCGTTTTGCACAGGCTGTGGTTCCTTTTGGTACTACCAGTATTGTAAGCGGCCTGGATGAATATATTTCCGTGATTGGTGTAGATGGTTTGGAAGAAATTTTCAAAGAAATCGATGCATCTCCTCTGAAAGTATTCTGGGCACTGCCATATAAAACACCATACACCATTCCAAAGTCTACCATTGCTTATAATGTAACCGCCAAGGATCATAAGAAATATCATAAAGATTCCCGCTGCTATGGCATTTGGGAATTGGTCCGTGAAGCAGTGATGACAAAAGATCCAGATACATTGGATGCCATTGTGGAAGCACAGGCATGCCACCGTCCTGTTTTCGGATGCAGCCCGCTGGCTAGAGGCAAGGCTTTGAATCAATACCTCATGAGCGGTGTCCGTGTGGATCACGAAAGCTATGACCATGAAGAATTTTTGGAAAAAGCCAGAAAAGGGATTCACACCATTATCAGAGAATCAGCAGTCACCAAATTCCTGAAAGAAAATGTACGTGCCATTACAGAAGGGGCGCCGGGTATGGCTCGTCATACCAGCTTCTGCTCCGATGACGTCCACGCTCGCGGCATCCTGGAACACGGTCACATCGACCATATGGTTCGCTTGGCCATCCAGGCCGGCATTTCTCCTA
>DJPC01000101.1 GCA_002439665.1 Dialister sp. UBA6422 | reverse complement strand
CCTTCTACAACTCCTCACTTCCAAATTCTTTATTTCTAGCGATTTCTATCAAGAACCGCGTCAACGGCTCAATCCTTATAAGTATCTTCATCTACCCAGTCTTCAATATTCTTTTGATGCGCTCTAGCTACAGAAAGTGCATTGGATGGCACATCTTTGGTAATGGTAGAACCAGCTGCAGTAAATGCTCTCTTTCCAATATGGACAGGAGCTACCAAATTGGTATTGCATCCGATGAAAGCATGGTCATCAATGGTGCAACGATGTTTGTCTTTTCCATCAAAATTAACAGTTACGGTACCGCAACCAAAATTGACATTTTTGCCAAGATCAGAATCTCCGCAGTAAATGAGATGTGGCAGCTTGGTACCATCATCTACAGTAGAATTCTTCACTTCTACAAAGTTACCAATTTTAATATGGTCGTGAAGGACTGTACCGGGACGAAGATGGACAAAAGGTCCGATTTCGTCATAATTGCCAATGGTACATTCATGGGCATATACACGATTCAAGTGGGTAAATTCTCCGCATGTCACATCGGTAAGCTGTGTGTCTGGTCCGATTTTACAATTTTTCCCAACCACAGTATGACCTTGCAACATGGTTCCAGGATACAAGGTGGAATCCTGGCCCACTTCTACATCTTGTTCTACATAAGTATGTTCTGGATCCACAATGCTAACACCAGAAGCCATGAGTTCTTCTGCTTTTCTCAGACGAAGAATGCGGTCTGCCTGAGACAGCTGAATGCGAGAATTGACACCCATGGTTTCATCTGGATCATCAGCAGCTACAGGAATGACCTTTTCACCCGCTTTGATCATGATCTCAAATACATCGGTCAAATAGTATTCCCCCTGGGCATTGTGATTGTCGATTTGCTTTAAGGCATCCATTAAAGCACCCACCTGGAACACATAGGTACCTGTATTGATTTCATGGACTGCCAATTCTTCCGGTGTGCCATCCTTTTGCTCCACAATAGAAGTCATGTGTCCCTTTTCATCACGAAGTACACGTCCGTATCCGAATGGATTATCCAAAATAGCTGTCAATACGGTAGCTACAGCGCCTTCCTTCTGACAGGTTTCAGAAAGTTTTTGAATGGTTTCTGGACGTAGAAGAGGTGTATCGCCACAAATAACAAGAACGTATCCATTTCTGTCCTGTTCAAATTCTGGAACCGCTTGCATCACTGCATGACCTGTGCCAAGCTGCTGTTCTTGATGAACAAAAGAAATATCAAAGTCCCCCAAATAGTCTCTTACTAAATGTTCCTTAAATCCAGTAATAACGACGCATTTTTCAAATCCGCCCTTTCTGACTACCCGAATGACCTGTTCTACCATAGGAACACCGCATACACGATGAAGTACTTTCGGATAAGCCGACTTCATGCGAGTGCCCTGGCCGGCTGCTAAAATAACGGCTGTTAAATTTGACATCATATCCTCCTAAAACGTTACGTCATAATTAACATGTTCTAATCTATAAGTATGTAGTTAGTTGATGGTTGCTGGAAAAACATCGTTTCAAAAACAACCATCAAACATCATATTTATTTCCATAAAAAACATTGTAACAAAACCGTACATAGGGTGCAAGGCAATTTTAAGAAAAGCTCCATATCCATGATCCTATCGTGGGTACATTCTTACGGATGAACATATGCGCTTTTGAGACGATTCATAGTTCCTTATAGTCATCATATTTTTAACCATATAATTATATCAAAAGAAAAAGACTCCTTTGGTCAATTGCTACTGACCAAGGAAGCCTTTTGTATTTTTTGCATTTATTTTTTATTACCGGATCAAGTATACATTGACGCGGCTTTTGCTGCCCCAATTATAAGCTTGCTGCAACGTATCTACCCCTACATCAATGATCATACCGTGGATGGCTCCGCCGATGTCATCACAAATCGCATAGCCATATCCTTCAATATATACCACACTGCCCAAAGGAATCACATTTGGATCTACTGCTGCATGACCTTTTCCTGCATATCCGCCTAAAGCAGTACGACCATCCCCATTGCCATCCATAGGGGAATACGCAGTGGCTCTCATATGAAGTACTTTTTTGTACCTACCGGTGAAACGGGGGGCACTATCGAGTCTGTCCCATACGTCACCATCAGCTACACCGGTACGGGCTAGATTTTCTTCCGCCTGCAATTGACGGACCGCCTCTGCTGTTCCTTCTCCATATACACCATCTGCTGTACCAGGATCATATCCATGAAGAAGCAATTTATTTTGCAAACGGATGACTTTATTACCAGAATCTCCTACAGATAAAGTAAATTCACCTGTTTCTTGCCCGTAAGCTTGATTAATACGATTCAAAGTCTTCTCGTTAACCGCACCTGTCACAGAAAGTCCTTCATCAGATTGAAAGCTGCGTACTGCCATGGCAGTCTGTCCACCATAGATCCCATCTGCCATACCATCCAAATAGCCTAATTTATTCAGTTTTCTCTGGATAGAAGCAATGTCACTACCAGAGTCTCCCACTCCATAGGACTCTTCATCGTTGGAATTTTCATAATCATAAGATGCCCTTTCTACCGTACCGGATACATCTTCTAGCGCACTGTATGTCATTTCATCAATCACACCAGAGACCGGAAAACCGTGGGCCTTTTGAAATCCTTTGACAGCACTGACGGTATCATTTCCATAGACCCCATCAACTCCGCCACGAAGGTAGCCAGCAGCCTGCAATTTTTGCTGCATCGCAGCAATCATCTGTCCTCTATTGCCTAGAGCATACACCACACCGCCCCCATTGCGGTAACCTTCTCCTTCTGCTTGTCTAATAGCCTCACGAGTGGCTTCATCTGCTTTCCCAGTGGCAGGAAGCCCCTTGTCTCTTTGAAATAATAATACCGCTTCTTTTGTAGTGGAGCCAAAGTCTCCATCTACAGTACGCGCCAAATAACCAGCAGCCACCAAAGAATTCTGCAAAGCGGTCACTTCACTGCCGCTCATACCGACTGTCAAGGTTTCTGCTGAAACTGCCATGGATGCCATAAGCCACATAGCCATAGCACATCCCCATGTATATAATGCACGCATACTTTCACCTCCAAAACGCGATACACCGATGGTCAATCATTTTCACAAAAAGATAACATCGGTGACTGGTGACTCGTGACTAGGAAATAGTTAGGAATTTCTTCTGTGTCACAGCAACTAGCTTTTAGCTGCTGGCTGCTAGCCGGTTAGAAGCAACAAGCTGTAACACTTATGATGTTTCATATTAAATTCCCAGTCACCAGTCACGANNCCTTTGCTAAATGGAAAGTCCCATTCTGCATGCATTAGAATATTCGCTATGCACAAGAAGAACTGTCTCCCCTATATAACCTATAAAGGAAGCCGAATCACCAACCCCTGTATTTTACCATTTTTTGTCAAATTTGTAAAAATAGGTGGAAAACCCTCGCCTTTTTTCATAGGGAAGAGTAA
>DJPC01000031.1:252-2774 GCA_002439665.1 Dialister sp. UBA6422 | reverse complement strand
AAAGATAATGCTTTTATTGGAAATATCAAAAGAATTGCGCTGAAATGTGAGAAAATAAGGGAAATGTGAGAAAATAAGGAAAAATGTGAGAAAATAAGGGAAATGTAGCGGTAGGTGTGCTTAATCACCTAAAAAACTGCCCTCATCTGATGTCTCGGTATCAGATGGGGACAGTTTCAGTAATATTTTTTGGGGAGAAAAAATCAAAAAAAGAGATCATTCATTGTAAGTTGGCTCTGAATAGCACTTGTGTCTGAATCTTCTGTAAGACCATAGGAAGTAATCATTGTTAGATGGATAGACTTCATCGTCTTGGTCTCTTCTATGAAGGTATCAACACGGTTTTGCATCTTTTGGATTTCTTCGTTGTCCAAAGCATATTTTCCTTTGCTGTACTTCATTTCGCAAACATTGATGACATTGTCGTTTCTGTCTATCAACAAGTCGATTTGCGCTCCCTTGCCAGTCCAAGAATGGGCTGTGCTGATTACCCCAAAGAAGCCAAGGGCTCTCTTGATTTGGTCTATGTGTTGTAGGCATACACGCTCAAAGGCCAGGCCAGCCCAAGTATTATGTAAAGGCGAGTTGTACATGGATGACCAAAAATGCGAATCCCCGTTCTTGTTGCTTTTAATGAATTGGTGATAGAACAAGGTGTAATTGTCCATTAGTTGGTATATGGCATCCTTTGTCTTTTTCCCTATGCAAGTATATTTTCGAATAAATCCACATTGCTCCAGTTCCTTGAGGGCTTTGGTAAACGCTGCACTATCCGTAATCTTTCCTTTTTCTAATATTTCTTGGCGTAACAATCCAGTCTTTTTGGTGGACAGGGTGTTGATGATAGAAATATGTATGGTTGGATTCTTGAATAATGAGGCATAGAGAGCATCGTATTCATTTGCCAGCTCTCCATCTTCGTCAAAGAATATATGGTCAAAGTTTTGAGCGACGCTAAGCCCCTTCTTCATGAAACTCCAATAGTAAGGGATTCCTCCCAGTGCCATGTATGACTCTAGAATAAGATTGCGTTTGTAACCTAAGTTTTGATATTTACAAAACTCTTCGCATTCATGCAACGTAAAAGGATGAAGATGAATTTTTTTTGTCAAGCGATTGTGAAGTCCCCCGTAATTCATAACAATATTCTCTATTATCCACGAAGTGGCACTACCACATACGATGAGTACGATGTCTTTGCGTGTGGTAGCCCATCCATTCCAAAAATGGTCAAGGGCACGAATAAAGTTAGAACGCAATGTGTCCATCCAGGGTAGCTCGTCAATGAAAATCACTTTTTTCCCCTCAGGTTGTTTTGCTATCCAGCCTTCCAATAGGTGAAAGGCTTCGCTCCATGTTTTAGGCATGGCAGTTCTCTTCATGCCAGCGTTATAGAGAGACTGGCGAAATTCGCTGAGCTGTTCCTTTAAAGGAGCATCAAGAATGCCCGTATGTTGAAAGCAGAAATGGTAATTGAAAGTCTCACGTATGAGATAAGTTTTTCCCACACGACGACGGCCATATACTGCTATGAATTCAGATTGTTCTGAATTCATAGCTTCTAATAGTATTTGTTTTTCTTTTTCACGTCCTATCAGCATATTCCTAATGATTTTGTTTTGGCGACAAAGATAGTGTTTTTATTCGGAATATGCAAATGTTTTTTATAGAAATATGCTTGAACCTTTCGGAAATCTACTTTAAAATGATAGATTTCCGAAAGGTTCAAGTATATTTTCCCATGATTTATCAATTAAGCTAAAAAAATACAGCCCTCATCTGATGAAAAACAGTATCAGATGGGGACAGTTTCAGTAATGTTATTTCTCTAGAACCACCTCTTGTTCATATCCTTCAAGAATCTGGGGGTGATGGGGAAGCCTGCGGCATCGCCTATCACGGAGTCGATGTGGCTTCCGATTCCTCCAATTGAATGCAGCAGTCGTGGGCTTGCTTATAGATATGGTCTTTCTCGTCTTGTTCCTTTTGCTTCTTCTTGGTTAATGGCTTAAATTCTTCGTATGTCATGGGATGATTATTTCATAAAATTAATCTTTTAAGCAGCCGATAGGCACTACATAGACTCCATCTTCTCGGCGATAGGCAAAGCTTCCTACAGCAGTAAGAATCATCAGAAAAGAAGGTGATTTCATTTTTGTGGTGTCAATCTTTAAGGATAGCTTTTTGAGGTTGGTTGCTCCTTCCTCAATCAGTTTGTCTCCACCAATTTTGATTTCTATTAAGCCATAGTTTCCATTTCGTAAATGTACAACAGTATCACATTCCAATCCTGTTTTGTCTCGATAATGATATACATTTCCGTCTAAAGCCTGGGCAAATACACGTAAGTCTCGAACACATAAGGTTTCAAAAAATAGCCCAAGAGTATTCAAGTCGTTCATGAGGTCATTTGGCCCAATGCTAAGTGCGGCTGTTGCAATTGAAGGGTCAACGAAATATCTTGTATCTGTAGAACGAATGGAAGTCTTGGAACGTAAGTTGGGATTCCATGCAGGCATATC
>DJPC01000031.1:0-182 GCA_002439665.1 Dialister sp. UBA6422 | reverse complement strand
GAGGACTGGTCGTTTGCCAACATATCGTTTTTAATCTCAGCTACAGAAGTTTGTGTACCTTGGCTTCGTGCATACGATTTCATCAAGCGTTTTACTCTTTCCGGGTTTCTTTCCACTCCATCCACTCGTTGAATATCAGCATTGACTACTGCATCATAATAGTCAATCGCTTGGTCAAGAGC
>DJPC01000052.1:1456-25066 GCA_002439665.1 Dialister sp. UBA6422 | reverse complement strand
TACCACATTCCACAAAGGATAAGGAGGTGTAACATTATGGCAAAGAAAATTTCCAAAGTTGTAAAACTGCAGGTTGCAGCTGGTAAGGCTACTCCAGCACCGCCAGTAGGCCCGGCCCTTGGTCAGGCAGGCGTTAACATCATGGCCTTCGTTAAAGACTTTAACGATCGTACTGCTAAGCAGGTAGGCCTGGTTATTCCTGTAGAAATTACCGTTTTTGAAGATAGAAGCTTTACATTTATTTGTAAAACTCCGCCAGCAGCTGTTCTTCTGAAGAAAGCAGCTGGACTGGAAAAAGCTTCTGGTGAACCAAACAAAAACAAAGTTGGCAAAGTCACCAAAGCACAGGTTAAGGAAATCGCTGAAACAAAGATGCCTGACCTGAACGCTAACGACGTAGAAGCAGCAATGCTTATGGTCGAAGGCACAGCCCGTTCTATGGGCATCGAAGTTGTAGACTAAGACTGACCCGTTCGTGGCAGGGTAGAACCCCAAAGACCACATAGGAGGAAACAATGGCAAAACTGACAAAGAAACAGAAAGCAGCAGCAGCCATCGTTGACAGTCATAAGTTCTATGACATCGACGAAGCTGTAAAGCTTGTTAAAGAAGCAGCATCCGCAAAGTTTGATGAAACTGTAGAAGTTGCTTTCAATTTGAATATCAACCCGAAATACGCAGAACAGCAGCTCCGCGGCGCTACCGTTCTTCCTGCTGGCACCGGCAAAACTAAGAAAGTTCTTGTTTTTGCTAAAGACCACAAAGAAGACGAAGCAAAAGCAGCAGGCGCTGACTACGTAGGCGGAAAAGAACTGGCCGATAAGATTATGCAGGGCTGGATGGACTTTGACGTCGTAGTAGCTACACCGGACATGATGGCCGTAGTTGGTCGTCTGGGCCGTGTACTCGGACCGAAAGGCCTCATGCCAAACCCGAAGGTTGGCACCGTCACCATGGATGTTACCAAAGCTGTCAACGAAATCAAAGGCGGCAAGGTTCAGTATCGTACTGATAAAGCCGGCAATGTACAGGTTATCATCGGCAAAGTATCCTTTGACGAAGACAAACTGAAACAGAACCTTCTGGCTATCTTCAATACCATTCAGAAAGCTCGTCCTTCCACTGTTAAGGGCGTGTACATGAAGAGCCTCACCATCAGCTCTACCATGGGACCTGGCATCCATATGGATATCGCCAAGGTAGTAGCTCCAAAAGCTTAATTAACCTAACCTATTTACACTTAGCTGAAGACCGGCGGTAATACATTTTAAAGGGCATTAGCCCGCCTCCCGAGGCTGAGTACTGGAAAAGCCAGTACACGACCTCGCAAGCTAGCGAGGTCGTTTTAGCTAACGTGATAAATATAAAATCCATTAGCGAAGGAGGTGTACTATGAGCGAAGAAAAGTATGAAGTAAGAATTCGTCCAGAAAAGGAAGCCGTTGTTGCAGAAATGAAAGAAAGACTGGCATCCCAGGGCGTAGTTCTTGTTTCCTTCAACAAACTGGATGTAAAGAATGCGATGCTTCTTCGTCGTAAATTCCTTGCACACGGTGTTGAATACAAGGTTATTAAAAACACATTGACTCGTATCGCAGCTGACGAACTGGGTCTGGAAGGCCTTGATGATCTGCTTCAGGGACCAAACGGTCTTGCTACCTGCAAAGATGATCCGGTAGCACCAGCAGCAGCTCTGAAAGAATTCCTGAAAGAAACTAAGAGTGAAGCTGTTACAGTCAAAGCTGGTGTACTCGATGGCAAAGTCATCGATGAAAAAGCTGTCAAGGCTCTGGCAGATCTGCCATCCAAAGAACAGCTGCTGGGTATGGTTGCAGCAACCCTGTTGGCTCCTATTACTGGACTGGCACGTGCCCTTAACGGCAATATTCAGAACCTCGCATATGCTCTCGAAGCAGTGCGTAAACAGAAAGAATCTGCGTAAGATTTACGCGTAAATATTCCATGGAGGAAAATAACATGACTAACGAAGAAATCCTTAATGCTATTGCAGAAATGTCCGTTCTCGAACTCTCTGAACTCGTAAAAGCTATCGAAGACAAATTCGGTGTATCCGCAGCAGCTCCAGTAGCTGTAGCAGCAGCAGCAGCTCCAGCAGCAGCAGCTGAAGAAGAAAAATCCGAATTCGACGTTATCCTTAAAGACGTTGGCGGCCAGAAGATTCAGGTTATCAAAGCTGTTCGTGAAATCACCGGCCTGGGCCTGAAAGACGCTAAAGCTGTAGTTGACGGCGCTCCGAAAGAAGTTAAAACCGGCGTAGCTAAAGCTGAAGCTGAAGAAATGAAGAAGAAGCTCGAAGCTGCAGGCGCAACTGTAGAACTGAAATAATTGCGGCTTAGCTCAATGATGCGATAAAAACGGACTCCGTGAGGGGTCCGTTTTTTGATGTCAATCATTTAACAAAGGGTGAAACATAGACCATGATAGTTGTTTATGTTTCACCCTTTTAGAGTATATAATATAAAGTAATATGGTTTCATACAGATAAGACATGGAGAATGGTCAATGCTGAAGAAAATATTTTGTATGTCCATTGATGCATTCATCCAGCTGGCTTGTGCTGATACTGAAGAAAATGATGAATGGTTATAAGGATCATCTTATTCTACATTTTCTGTGTATATGGATGCCAGTACTGTGCAGGCAAGCCATAGATTATTCCATTGCGATTGGTTATATGCTGATCGTTGTTTGGATTTTTCAAACTTGCAGCCTATCCATGATTTTTTATACAGTAGGATGAGGGAAAAGAATGAACATTGTTATAGCAGCACCTATCAAGAAAGATTTTCAGGGAAAGGTAGAAACCTTATTTCCGGATTGCAGTATTTTCTGGATGGAGGATATGAATAAAAGGGAACGCTTGCAGGCTATCCAAATAGCCGATGTAGTACTCACCCACAATATTGTAGGTGATTTGACTAAGGAAGAGCAGTCTCTTTTAGACCATCCGAAGATGGTACAGACCACGCGGACAGGGGTGGATCACTTGTCCATGGCTTCTTTGCCCCAAGATATGAATCTCTATTGCAATGCTGGCGGTTGGGCTAGAGGGATTGCAGAGTCTACGGTAGGAATGATTATTGCGCTCAATCGGTGTCTTCGGGAACAGCTCTATGATTTGCAGCATGGTATATTTCATATCTTAGGATACCATCAGAAAAGTTTAATAGAACAAACAGTACTTATTGTAGGTTTTGGTGGTATCGGACAGGCAGTAGCTAAGGCTCTTGCACCATTTGGTTGCCGATTGGAGGCAATTTCTCGCCATAAGCCGGAATCTTCTTTATTGGTAGGAGCTTATGAAATGGAATCCTTAGACCAAGCGTTAACCAAAGCGGATGTGGTGGTCCTAGCTTTGCCGCATTCTAAGGAAACGGATAAAATCATCGATGGCCGGCGGCTTTCTCTTATGAAGGAAGATGCCATGATAGTGGATGTATCAAGAGCAGGGCTGATTGACCATGAAGCGTTGTTATATCGGGTCAAAGAGTTCCCTCATTTTCACGTAGCTATGGATGTGTGGTGGGGTGAACATGAGAAGTATCCTAAAGAGGGAGACCCCATCCTTGCATATCCCAATGTGATTGGCAGTGCCCATAATGCAGAAATGAATAGCCGCTGCAATGAAGAAGCTATTATGAATTCTTTAGAAAATATCCGTGCTTTTTTGGATGGTAAGCCTGTGAAGGGACATATTTGCAAGGAAGAATATCTTTGGAGTGGCGGTATGGCTCTTGGCGGTGATGCAGAAGGGCATTAAAAGTGGTGAGAAATTAGAAGTGAGGGATGTATGAGTCTTGTTTGGACTAGAATAACAGGATGATTTATGTCTCTAGAGTTGCTCTTTGCCTTCTGTATTTGCCTGATGTATCAGATTCATAAAGGGTAAACTTATTTGGGCGGCGCACAGCTGATCAAGTACTGCGGCGTATATACATGGGGATTCTGTAATGGCAGCTTGGTTAGCGAGAGATAGAGGGAATGCGTGCATCCCGTGTTCGTTCATTCATTTGCATTTTCAATGGCAAGAAATTGGATTAGTACTTGTTGCTAGTGGTTGATTGTTTGAATCCCAATAACCAATCACTGATACCCCCTACGAAAGGAGCCAAGACATGGCAGACATCCAAGATTTGCAAGATGGTTTATATGAAAAAGTCATTTCTACTGGATTTGAAAAGAAGATGAGAGAGGCGCTAGAACAGAAGGAGATTTGGGCAGAGCGAGAAGAGGTGGATGCTCAAGAGGCAGTAGGGTATCTAGCGAACTATTTAAAAAAGTTGATTCATATATCTTTGAAAGAAATTGCTGATCAAAATGGGGAAGATGTCATGCAGCAAGAAGTGGCATTGACCAATGCATTGGTTCAAAAATTGGTGCAACAGAGTCAGGATTTGGGTGAAGGACATGAAGTGGTGAATCAATCTTTTCTTTTGAAATCCTTAGAGCATCGTGCTAATGCCATCAAAGAGAAAACATGGCAGCGACCAGCTACTTCTCTGACCCGGTCTTTTCTTTTTACCAATTCTAAGCAGGATGTCTCTATGGTACATGAACTGCAGAGGGAAATCGCTTCTTCTGATCGTATAGATATGTTGGTGTCTTTTATTCGTTTTTCCGGATTGTCCATGATTCTTCCTTATTTGCGAGAGTTTACCCAAAGGGGAGGACATCTTCGCGTAGTGACTACTACGTATATGGGTGCTACGGATCCGAAGGCTATTGTAGAATTGTCTAAGCTTGACCATACAGATATCCGTATTTCTTACAACGTCAAGGAAACGAGACTTCATGCCAAATCTTACATGTTCCATCGAAATAGTGGGTATTCCACAGCCTACGTGGGATCATCTAATTTATCCCATGCAGCCATCGCAGAGGGGATGGAATGGAATATGAAAGTTACTGCTTACGATTTGCCTCGTATTTTAGAAAAGATGAAAGCTACTTTTGAAACTTATTGGCATTCTTTTGATTTTCAGGTGTTTCATAGGGATTGTAAGGAAGATATAGAAAAATTAAAGGAATCTATCGATAGGCAGCGCGGACGGGAAAGTAGTGGAAATTCCGATACTTCTTATTCTTTTGATATTATGCCTTATCCGTATCAGCAAGCCATTTTAGATGCCCTAGAAGCGGAACGACGAGGAAAAGACCGGTGGCATAACTTGGTGGTAGCAGCTACAGGAACAGGGAAAACAGCGATTTCAGCTTTTGATTATCGGAATTTTTCTAAGCAAAGAAAGGAAGGAACAAGGCTTCTTTTTATTGCTCATCGAGAAGAAATTTTAAAGCAAAGCCGAGATTGTTTCCGCCAAGTCATGAAGGATCCCAATTTCGGTGAATTGGCCGTAGGTACTTATCGGCCCCACAGGCCAGAACACCTTTTTATGTCTATACAAACCTTTAATAGCCAGCGGTTTTGGGAGAAGATAGATCCTCTTTATTATGACATGATTATTGTGGATGAATTCCATCATGCGGCAGCTAAATCGTATGAGCGGTTATTGCAATATTTTCATCCTAAAATTTTATTGGGTCTGACGGCTACTCCAGAACGGGCAGATGGGGGAAATATATTGACCTATTTTGGTGGACACATGGCGGCCGAAATTCGCTTGCCTGATGCCATCGAAAGACGACTTCTTTGTCCTTTCCATTATTTCGGTGTGACTGATCCGATTAGTTTGAAACAAATCAAGTGGAGTCGCGGTCAATATGATGATAAAGAATTGGAAAGAGTGTACACGGGAGAAGGGGCTTTGGCTAGTCAAAGGGCTAGATCCATTGGGGAAGCCTTAGAACGATATACCGCTGACCTTCGGGATGTTAAAGCGTTAGGATTTTGTGTATCTAAGAAACATGCCCATTATATGGCAGACTATTTCAATGCCCATGGTATTTCCGCATTGGCACTGGATGCCGATTCTTCTAAAGAAGTTCGTCAGCAAGCACGGCAGCGACTGGAAGCGGGAACGTTGCAAGTGATTTTTGTAGTGGATCTATTCAATGAAGGAGTAGATATTCCGGCAGTGAATACAGTACTGTTTCTCCGGCCTACCCAAAGCATGACTGTATTCTTACAGCAGCTAGGCCGAGGACTTAGGCTTTTTCCCGGTAAAGATTGTTTAACTGTACTAGACTTTGTAGGAGAAGCCAATCGGAAATACAACTTTGCTAGTCGTTACGCAGCCCTTTTGGGGAAATCTCAGGTAGCCATGAAGAAGGAAATACAGAATGATTTTCCCCATGTACCTAAAGGGTGTGTTATCCAAATGGAAGAACAGGCCCAGAAATGGGTACTGGAAAATATCCAAAGCCGGCTTCGGAAAAATGAGTTTTATATAGAATTGGTGAAAGAATTGGCAGAAAGCACCCAGTCGATCCCTTCACTGATTGAATTCTTACGGGCAGCAGGGGTAGATCCTCATGTGTTTTATAATGGAAAGCACACCTATGCGCGTCTGTTGGTTGATGCAGGATTGATACCTTATTTTTCTGTAACAGAAGAAGAATTGTCCCTTCGGAAAGCTTTTCCGCGAGTTCTTTCCATGGATTCTCCGACATGGATATCTTTCATACAGCATTGTTATGATGTTTTACCCACTGCATTTTCCTCTATAGAAAAGAAATATCTTCGTATGTGGTCTATTACGTTATTTCCAGATGCTAAGTATGATGGAGTAGAAGAAGGTATTGCTCGATTTACTTCTCAGAAAGAACTCAAGAAGGAAATACAGGATCTATTGGCTTATCAATATGAGGCAATCAATATTGTGCCTAAAAAGGCAGCACTGCCCTATGCATGTCCACTGGAGGTGTATTGCAACTATACTAGAGATCAGCTGTTTTCCGCTTTGGGACTAGAGAACCCTTCTACTGTACGTGAAGGCGTCAAGTACTTGCATAGGGGAAATAGTGATATAGTGACTCAAGATACGGATGTATTTCTTGTAACACTCAATAAATCAGAAAAAGAATTTTCTGATACCACGTTATATGAAGATTATTCCATGGATACCCATTTATTTCATTGGCAGAGTCAAAGCACCACCACGCCGCAATCAAAAACAGGGCAGAGATATATCCATCAGAGAGAAAAAGGAAGTATAGTCCTTCTTTTTGTTCGTTCTGCTAAAAAGGATGCTTATAAAAATTCTATGGCTTATACATTTTTAGGAACTGCGAAGGTAGTATCTTGGGAGGGTTCACAGCCGATGAGTATCATTTATCGCTTAGATTGTCCCATTCCAGCAAAATACATCACCAAGACAGATACTAGCGGAGTTCTTTGAGTCGTATGGAATGAAAAGAGGATGTTATGTCATGGCTTTTCATTCATTTACTTTTCGCTGGCATACCATGTAGTGGTTGTTGATGTTTCTTAGCCGCTGCTTCCAGGCGACCAACAACTTACAACTAACAACAAAATAGCCTGGTGATATGTTACAATCAAGAGGAATCTATTTCTTATATGACAAAGGAGAATAGCATGGAAGATTTGAAAAAAGTGGTGATTAGTAAGCGGGCAGAAATGGCTGCTAAGGGTGGTCATCCCTGGATATATGGATCAGAAATTGAAAAGGCAGAGGAAGGGATCAAACCAGGGGATATGGTTCGAGTAGAGTCGAAGAAGGGAAAGTTTATAGGAAGCGGTTTCTATAATCCCCATTCTAAGATTACGGTGCGTATCATTTCCACCAATGCCAATGATGCTTTCAATGATGCGTTTTGGAAACGTCGGGCGTCTTATGCAGTGGATTATCGTCTGCAGGTCATGAGAAAAGAAGACTGGGATTGTATGCGCCTTGTTTTCGGCGAAGCAGATCAGCTGCCAGGAATGACGGTGGATCGGTTTGGAGATGTACTATCGGTACAAGTGTTGTCACTTGGTATGGAACTACGTAAAAAACAATTTTTGGACGGGCTGATTGAGGTGCTTCGAGAAAAGAGTCTTCCTGTATCCTGTGTCTATGAAAGAAATGATGTCAAAATCAGAGAGCTAGAAGGTATGGAGCAGTATAAGGGATTTTATCATTCTTCTCTCCTGGATCCTTCTCTGGAAAAGACTACTGTGGATATTGTAGAAAATGGGATCCGCTATACGGTGGATGTGGAACAGGGACAGAAAACTGGATTTTTCTTGGATCAGAAATTCAATCGCCTGGCAGCTGCCCAAATTGCAAGGGGACGCCATGTGCTGGATTGCTTTACTCATACCGGTGCCTTTGCACTTAATATTGCCAAAGGCGGAGCAGCTTCTGTGACAGCGCTGGATATTTCTGAAGAAGCTGTCAAAATGACGGCCCACAATGCCCAAATCAATCATCTTCCTGTGAAAGCCCAGCAGGCTGATGTATTTGATTTCTTAACGGAATTGGATAAGAAAAAAGATCATACCTATGATTATATTGTGCTAGATCCACCGGCTTTTACGAAGTCTTCCATGACTGTGCATGAAGCATTCCGGGGGTATAAAGAAATCAATTATCGGGCTATGAAGATTCTGCCCCGCGGTGGATATCTGGCTACTTGTTCCTGTTCCCATTTTATGGGAGAAGAGCTTTTTGTGAAGATGGTGAAAGAAGCAGCTCGTGATGCAGGTGTCACGCTTCGTCAGATCGAATTTCGCCAGCAGTCTCCCGACCATCCTATACTTATGACGGTACCAGAAACGTATTATTTGAAGTTTTTCCTGTTCCAGATTATTTAGTGTGTCAGTGGCTATTGGATACTTGCTGATTATTGGAATCACTCTAAGGAGTGCATATGACGATAAGGCTAGGGTCATTGGTCTTTGATCGACTCCATCACAAGTTATTATTCCACGCATTTTGCTTTATTGACAAAGTAAAATACCGCTACTAGCAAGATCATAAAGGGGCATTTGTGTTACATCACCTTTTATCCTCTTGCATGTAGCGGTATTTTTATATTTTTTAGAGCCTTTTACTCTTTCTATAGGGGATCTTTTCTCTCTTCCAAGTATTCTCTCAAATTCACAATTCTCGTAGCTGTCCAGTTGCCGTTCACGTCTTTTTCTAATTGTACTTGCCAAGTGAAGTCTTTATTTAACTTATTATCATGGAGATTTACATAAGCCATGGCTTTACCATTCTCTTCTTTCACTTGGAAAATATCAGTCAATGAAAGGTAAGAGGAGCCTACATAAGCAGTAAGAGTTTTTACTGGCTTATCTAACAAGGATTTGGAAGTGGGAGCTTTGCTTTGAAATTGGATTTCTGTTTGCCTCACGAGTTCTTTTACCACTTCTTTTTTGATGCTTTTTATCAAGGAAGCAGCTAGTTTATCCTCCGGCTTACCATCTGCGTTTAGCGCTGCTAGGATATCATCTAAGGCATAGGTATAGACTTTTTCCATATCCACTCGTTTTTGGAAAAGATCCCAGTCCTTTTTTTGCACTGCCTGCTGGATTTCGCCAGCTGCGTAAGCAGGGGTATTTTGCCAATATAAGAAATACCATCCCACTCCAGCCATTACAATGATAAGGAGACTTAGCAATCCTTTTTTTAGCCATTGATTCATAGAAGTTCCTCCTTTTTCTTTATTATACCATGATGAGATGAGAGAAAAATCTGATTTCTTCCATGATCAAAAGGCACAGTTTCCACAATGAGGTATGATTTCTATGAAGTGAGACCAGGGAATCAGGCACCAGCACATTTCACGGTTCATGTCCAAAAGGGCTAAACTTCGTGCTACGGTTTGTCGTCCAAGAGAATCCAGCATAGCTTAATCAATTGATTTGCGGTCACTGTACCTATTTGATTGGTATTTTGCTTCTCACCATCCGGCCGGGTCTGGTGAGAGAAGAGGAAAATAAAGCTTTGGATATCCGCCTCTTTTTCTACTTTTTACTCATATCTTCTTCTCCTAGGATTCATATATAAAGAAGATGTAAGCAAGTAGTAGAAGTTTTGGCTCTTAAGAGAAGCTTTATTTTCTCTTCTATCATGTACCATCGCAGGAGATTTTTGTTTTACACGTCTTAGTGTTATATTATTTTCTAAATTTTTAGTAGAGAAACCAAGGGCGTTTGGATTTCTAATCATCAACGGCTACCCATCCATTGGATTAGCTTACACATACAAAAAAGGATCAGAGAGTTTTTAGTCTCTCTGATCCTTTTGATTCACTTGCGCGTTACGAGTGATTATTGACTTTATTTTCCGGTATCAAATAGAGCTTTCTGCTGGGTGAATTCAATCATACCATAGACGCCGCCTTCACGACCTAAGCCGCTTTCTTTATAGCCACCAAAAGGAGCTGCTGTATCACGTGGGCTGGCATTGATATATACGTTACCGGCTTCGATGCGATGAGCCACAGCGATGGCATCCTCTTTCTTGCCATAAACACCTGCATTTAGACCATAGTGGGTATCATTGGCAATGGCCACAGCATCATCCGTATCTTTATAGGTGATAACACAAAGGACAGGTCCGAAGATTTCATTCTGAGCGATATCCATATCATTCTTTACATTGGTGAAGATGGTAGGCTGGATATAATAGCCATGGTCATGGGATTTAGGAAGTCCACCGACTAACAATGTAGCACCTTCGTCAATGCCTTTCTGAATGTAAGAAGAAATCTTATTGAACTGCTGGATGGAAGATACAGGTCCCAATTTTACATCATGGCTAGTGGGATCACCTACCGTGTATTCCTTGGCGATTTCTACAAGCTGCTTTTCAATGACATCTTTTTCACTTTCTGGAATGAGCAGACGGGAAAATGCCGTGCAGGTCTGCCCAGAATTCAGGAAAATGCTATTGAAGCACAGGCGGATCGGTTCGCTGTAATCGTGGTCAGCCAGCGGGAGAATGACATAAGGTGATTTACCGCCCAGTTCCAAGCTGATATGCTTTACACTTTCCAAAGCATGTTTAGCTACGGTCACACCGCCCGATGTAGAACCAGTAAAGGAAATCATATTGACCAGTGGGTGAGAAGACATGGCATTACCTACCTCGCCGCCGCGTCCAGTGACTAGATTGAATACACCTTTCGGGAAGCCTGCTTTTTCAAAGGCATCCGCTAGGTAGTAGGAGGATAGAGGGGTATGCTGGCTAGGTTTCAAGATGACTGTATTCCCCATGAGCATAGCAGGGATGATTTTCTGAATGACCTGTCCTAGTGGATAATTCCAAGGAGTGATACATCCGATGACGCCGATTGGTTCTCTATAAGTAGTAGATTCAGCCATTTTTTCTACCATCGGGACGCTAGGGGCGAGGTCTATGTAGGAACGAGTTCTTACATATTGATATTCTACCTGAGAAGATTTGGTGAAATTATAAGGAGATCCTAATTCTTTGATGGTGATATCGATGAGTTCATCTTCCTGACTCTTGAAAATAGTAAGGAATTTTTCCATCAAAGCAATACGTTTAGAAAGTGGTGTAGCAGCCCATGCTGGAAATGCATCATGAGCGGCTTTGGCTGCTTTGTCGATATCCACTGCATTACCAGCAGGGACTTTAGCAAATTTCTGCATAGTGGCTGGGTTTTCTACTTCGATGAAATCACCGGAAGCTCCAGGGACCCATTTCCCATTGATGTACATTTTTGTAAAATCCATCATCAAACACCTTCCTTTGTTTCATGCAATACAATGTGCAAAATAAGAAAATCATTATTTATGGTCAAATATATTGATGTAAAACCTTTCTGACCTCTCATTTTGTATGGCATAAAAAAGAGCCGCACTTAAATAGAAGGCAGCTCTCTTCATTGAAATGGTATGAAATTATATAGCAGGATTGCTGCCTGATTCTTATTATAGCCATAAAAATCTAAAATGCAATCAGTGATTCATAGATAACGATATTTTTTACCTTTTATACATAATGATAACTGAATTTAAAATGTATGTATAAAAAATAGATTTTATATTATTTGATGAAGAGATGGGATTTTCAGGAGCAGAAAGTATTCATCCGTGTTCTTTAGTTATCTATGTTATAATGAGATCATATTTGTATTTGTATAGTTACACACATCACTTTTATTTTTAAAAGAATGTTAATTGTGGTATAATAATTCAAAATGTTAGGAGGCATCATGGGCTTATTAGATGAAACACTGAATGAGATTCAGCCGCTATATCAGGGCGCCATGGAAACAGCAGGAAAACGGTGGAGTGACCTCTATCTAGGTATGGGAAATCTGGGGAAAATGGAAGATATGGTGACTCAATATATTGGAGTCACAGGAGACACCATGCCAGATATTCCTAAGGGATGCATGGTGATTGCTTGTAGTGACCATGGGGTATATAAAGAAGGCGTGTCAGCTTATCCTCAGGAAACTACGGTAGGTATGACCAGAGCGTATGTGGTAGCCAAAGGGGCTTCTGCCAATGCGATGGCTTACTATTCTAATATGGATATGGTGGTAGTCGATGTAGGTATCAATCATGATATGTCTGGTACACCCAATCTTTTGGACCGTAAAATTGCTTGGGGAACAAAGGATATTGCTGAAGGACCAGCTATGACCAGAGGCGAAGCTATCCGTTCTATTGAAGTGGGCATTGAAATTGCCAATGAAAAAGCTAAGGAAGGGTATAAAGTCTTTACTATTGGTGAAATGGCTATTTCCAATACCACATCTTCTGCTTGCATTTTAGGTGCTTTCAATCATTGGAATGCCATGGAAGTGACTGGACGAGGCACCAATATTTCTGATGAAAGATTGATTCATAAAATAGAAATTGTACAGAAAGCGATGGATGTAAATCATCCCGATCCCACGGATGGTTTGGATGTACTATCTAAAGTAGGCGGATTTGAATTTGGTTGTCTGACAGGTGTTATTTTAGGAGCTGCTGCCAATCATGCTCTGACAATCATTGATGGATTTAATACCACTGCCAGTGCTTTCATTGCCAAAGCACTGTATCCCGATGTGGTGCATTATCTGATGGCGTCCCATTTGTCTTTGGAACAAGCTCATAAAAAATCACTGGCTGCATTAGGACTTACTGAATATATTGATTTGGATTTCCGCTTAGGGGAATCTATTGGTGCAGGAATTCAGAAAAAAATGTTGGATATGGCATTGTCTGTATATAAAGAATGTGCCACAAAAGAAGAAGCGGGGGTGAAAGCATAATGAGTCAGATTCCAGTATTACAAAAAGAAGTTATGGATGCCTGTCAGCTCTACGTGGATAATCTGATTAAGCCGCTTCATTCATTGGGGCGTTTGGAGGATATGGCTGTCCGTATAGCAGGGATCACTGGGGAAGTGAAGCCTTCTTACCTCTCTAAAGCACTTGTCATTTTTGGGGGAGATACAGCTGTTGATGGTGAAAACAAGACCAAGGGACAGCTCTCTCATGATGAAATGAAACTGGTGGCACAAGGATATGGGCCTGTTAATGTCTTAGCACGGCAGATGGATGCACCTGTTTATTTGGTGGATGTCGGGCTTGAAAAAGATACATCTGATATAGAAGGGGTATTGTCTAAGAAGCTGATTCATGGGACTCATCAAGGTCATCCTGCTATGGATGATGAAGTGGTAGCGGGAGCTATTTCGATCGGTATGTCAGTGGGAAAGACCTTGGCTTCCCAGGGGGTACAAGTGGTCGGTTTAGGAAATATTGGAGAAAGATCCATGCTTTCCGCTTTAGCTGTGACTACCGCTATTATGAAAGAAGATTTACAAAAGGCATCGGCTAAAAGTGGATTTGCGCTTCGTCTATCAGATGTAGGTGACTTTTCTAAAGATCCGGTGGGTACTTTAGCACAAGTGGGGTCTACAGAAATTGCAGCACTGTTTGGTTTGGTGGTTCAGGCTGCTAGAGAGGGCATTATGGTAGTTTTTGATAATGCCGTAACAGGAGCCGCTGTGTTAGCCGCAGTGACTGTATATCCAGACATTAAAAATTACATATTCCCTTCCGTCTATTACGAAGAACCCATTCATCAGATGGAAATGCAAAAATTGGGAATGAAAGCCTTTTTGCACTATGACTTTACAGAAGCAGAAGGGTATGGCTCTGCCTTGGGATTATCACTGTTAGATGCAGCTATTGATATGCTGAACCAGATGAAAACCTTTGGCAGCGCTGGTGTAGCAGTCGCCGAAGATGGTCCAGGGAAAGGTCGACAAAGAGAGGACGTGAAGTGATGAAAGCACTTTTTATACGGTGTTATGGAAAACTCACTGCAGATATGATGATTGGGGCGCTCATTGATATGGGAGTACCCACTGTGTATCTGAAATCAAAATTGTCTGATGCTGGGATTGCATGTGATTTCATTGAAAAGCCCAATCCTAAAGCACAGATTTCGGCTCATTATTTTCATATCCCGCCAAGAGGCAGGAAACCGCTCCTTTTAAAAGAAGCAGATCTATTTAAAGAGTGGAAACAGATCTGTGATAAAGGAATGCCTGATTGGGAAGATACAGGATGGAAAGTCTTTTCTGCATTGACCCGCGGGGCTTCTGATGCAGTAGATGAAATTGCAGCCAATGTGATTGACCTTCGCCGTATTGGTGTGAGTGAGGAAAATTTGATTTCACTCTATCTTTTCTTGGCTTGCCTTGACTACTTAGAGGTAGAAAGTCTTTTCGTTGTTCCCTTTTCCTTAAAGGAAGGAAACACGGAGTCAGCTAGAGCTACGATGGAGATCTTAACCGATGCTGGGTCCACTGTAGGGGAACCGATTGGTGCAGAAGATATTCATCCCTTTGCAGCTGCCATGTTAGAAGGTCTATCCGCTGGATTTATGCCTATGGATGGCCGATTCCTTATCGATAAGACCGCTTATGGTAGCGCCAGTGCGGAAAAACCAACTGGTGATAGCACTGTGGCAGAGTACTTAGGGTATTTTCAGGATCGCGGCGAATCCATTTTTAGTCGTCATCTGAAAGTATTTGGTATGGGGGCTGGATTGGATTTATAAATGGATAAAAAAAGAGTCTTCTCATAAGGAGGCTCTTTTTTGTGTGCTTTAGCGAATATTCATATGACGTGTCCTGGAATCATGATTGTGCATAGAATGATTCTATGGCTCAAATTGTTTTTATCATTACTGAGAGATGAAAGCCAATGGAAAGGAGAAATACAACTAAAAAGTATCATCAGCCTTCTTTACACTCCACCTCTTGCTCTGACGGAATCTCTCTTATATAATTAGGTAAATAAACCATGATAATTTATTATTTTACTTATATAATTATAAAAACTGGCAATAAGTCGTTGATCGATTGCATTTCCACTCAACAGATATTATAGGAAAGAGGTCTTCATGAATACCTTTCGAGCATTGTGCTCTAAAAAACATATATTATACACCTTATATGGCACCTTATTTTTGCTGCCACTGGATCCTTATTTCTTCTACGTAGCTTTGATTCCTGCCATTTTTTTATGGATAGGGAATTGGCATTTTATAGGGGATGTTTCATTGAAACTTCCTCCCTGGTGGGGGATTCCGGTAGCTTTTTTAGGGTGCGCTTTTGCTTCTGCTTTTGTTTCCCATGATATGGTATTTTCTTTATTGAATTGGGCTTTTCAGCCTTTTTTGTATGCCATTTTATATTTACTTATTTTTTCAACGATCACCACAGAGAAAGATAAAGAGAAGGCACTTTATGCTTTTTTAGCTGGTGCTATATGCGTGGCCTGCTTTGGCTTTTTTCAGTATGCCCAGGTGGCACATATGGCAGCCGATATGACAGCACAAAGTTGGGTGGATCCAGAGCGGTTCCCTTTGCTGAAACGACGCATGTATTCGACTTTGGAAAATCCAAACCTTCTAGGGGCTTATCTTCTCATGATGATTAGCCTCCTTACCGCTTTTTTCTTACGAGAAAACATGAAGCGTAGAAAATACGTATTCGCTGTGATTCTTCTGGTGCTTCTTATATGCTTAGCACTCACTTATTGCCGAGGAGCTTGGGTGAGCCTAGCAGCCATTGTACTGGGGCTTACACTATTTTATGATAAACGATTTGGATTCTTATTTCTTTTGATTCCCATCATGATTGGGGTGTATCATGGACAGCTTGCAGAACGATTTCTGTCACTCTTTTCAGGAGAAGATACCTCTGTAGGTCTTCGTTTTGCTTTGTGGGAAAGTACAAGAGCCATGATTGAAGAGCATCCTTTTTTGGGAATTGGATGGGGAACTTATTTTTTGGCTTATCCAGACTATAATTTCTTCATTCAAGATGACCATGTTCTTATTTTTCATGCCCATGATATGTATCTGAATATGCTCGCAGAAGTGGGGATACCTGGAGGGCTTTGCTTTTTGGCTACTTTCTTTTTGCAAGGCATTTTTAGTTGGCAAATATATAAAAATGGAGAGGGGAGTTTTGAGAAAACACTAGGACTTGGGGGAGTTCTTATGGTTATGGCTTTGGCTGTTATGAGTATTGGAGACCATGTGCTATTCTCTCGCTCGGTGTCTTTCTGCTTTTGGGGCTTATGTGCTCTTTGCATTGGCAAAAAATCAGACTCTAAGAAAAATTGCAATTGTAAAGCGATGACCTCTTAAAGTATTTTTTTCATGAGGACTCATATAACATTTAGTTTATGAAGTAAATGTTCTGTCAATGAATCGGAATTTGTAAATTGTTGGTTATAAGTCACAAAATTCATAATTTGTCTAATAGGAAAAATTTATAACATAGGTAATGGAATTTTAGAAACAGAAAGCCCAATTTTAGCGATACAAGCGAGAAAAGTGTGCTATAATATATCAGGAAGCCACGGAAGGCTCTAGAATCGGTCAGAGGACCTACCAAAAGGAGGAGCTACCTTATAGATTATTATGACATGTAGATTATAGGATATGAAATACATGAATAATCCATAAGTTAACTCTTTTTTTGTGAAGTGGCAGATGTAGGTAAAAAGTTCTATGGCAATGGCGATACTTGTATTTTGATGCTATAGACTTTTCAATATTATTTTTTATTATTTGGGAGGATGATAGTAATGATCGACACCAATGATAGTGAATTCCTTAGCAGAATTGAAAGCGCAGATCTGAAAGCAAAAGTTTGCGACGCTAAGACTGCAGCAGCAATGATTCAGCCAGGCGATATCCTTGGTATTTCCGGATTTACCCCATGCGGCTATCCGAAGATCACCATGCATGAACTCGCAGAACGTATGAAAGAAACCCCATTCCAGGTAGATGTTTGGACTGGTGCTTCTACTGGTTCCCAGATTGATACTGAACTGGTAGCTGTAAACGGCATTAGAAACCGTATGCCATATCAGACCAATGGCAATCTGAGAAAAGCCATCAACGCTGGCGCTGTTAACTACTACGACCTTCACCTGTCTCATGTAGCTCAGCAGATTCGTGCTGGTTTCTTTACCAATGTTAAGGGCGAACGTGTCACTGGACCAGACTTTGCAGTTGTAGAAGTTTGCAAAATTGGACCGAATGGCGAACTGTACCCAACCACTGCAATTGGCAACTCCCCAGTATTTGTAGATACTGCTAAGAAAGTTATTGTAGAAGTAAATACCACTCAGCCACTGGAACTGGTAGGTATGGCTGATATTTACATGCGTAAGAATCCGCCGCATTGTGAACCAATTCCGATTAAAACTGCTGGCGATCGCGTAGGTACTCCATACATTCCATGCGATCCATCCAAGATCGTTGCTATTGTTCCATGTGATCTGCCAGACGTAACCCGTGCACTGGCACCACTCGATGATGATGCAGAAGCTATGGGCAACAACCTGATTGACTTCCTGAAAAACGAAGTTAAACATGGCAGACTCCCAGAAAACCTGCTTCCACTGCAGTCTGGTGTAGGCAACGTAGCAAACGCTGTTATCCATGGCCTTGTAGAATCTGACTTCAAGAACCTTTCCGTATACACCGAAGTTATTCAGGATGGCATGTTCGATCTGATTGATAAAGATAAGATCGATATGATTTCTGGTACTTCCCTGTCCCCATCTCCGGACGGACTGAAACGCTTCTATGCTAATATTGAAAAATATAACAAGAAGATTATTCTTCGCCCACAGGAAATTTCCAACAATGGTGAAGTAGCTCGCCGTCTGGGTGTTATCGCTATGAACACCGCACTGGAAATGGATATTTATGGTCATGTAAACTCCACCCATGTAAGCGGCACTAAGCTGATGAATGGTATCGGTGGTTCCGGCGACTTCGCTCGTAACGGATTCCTGTCCTGCTTCTTCTGCCACAGCACTGCTAAAGGCGGCAAGATCTCCGCAGTAGTTCCGATGTGCTCCCATGTAGACCACACTGAACATGATACCCATGTATTCATTTCTGAACAGGGTGTTGCTGATGTTCGCGGCCTGTCCCCGAAAGAAAGAGCAAAACTTATTATCAATAACGTTGCTCATCCGTCCTTCAGAGATCAGCTCATGGACTACTATGAAAGAGCATGCGCAGCATGCGGCGAAAGCCAGACCCCACATCTCCTTCAGGAAGCATTCAAGTTCCATGAAAGCTTGGCTGAAACCGGCGATATGCACTTCAAAAAATAATTTAATTATTCAAGAAGCTGTATGAGCTAAAGCATTTAATGCTTTACAAATACTCATTTTATTGTATAATAACCTATGGTGATGACTGTCAGGAAGACAGTACACATACATGGGCTTGCAAGAGTCCTTAGTTACTGCAAGAAGACTTGAATAGGCACTGTAGCGGCTAAGGCTTTGCGAGTCCCAAATAGGAAGACATTTCCCAGGTAAGTGGTAAGAAGAACACAAAGTCGCGGCCACTGAAATAAGGAAGTCGCTTCCCGAACTTTACATACTTACTTTTTTAGGAGGAAGATGAACTCATGTCTAACGAATCCCTGAAAGCTAAACTTGATGCCTACAATGCAGAATATGCAAAACAGTGCGCAAAACATCCGGAAAGAGTTGGTCTGAAACACAAGAACCTGTATACACCACTCGATATCGAAGGCTTTGACTATGAAAAAGACCTCGGTTTCCCAGGTGAATATCCATACACCCGTGGCGTACAGCCAACCATGTACCGTGGCCGTCTCTGGACCATGCGTATGTATGCTGGTTTCTCCACCGCTGAAGAATCCAACAAACGTTACAAATACCTGATTGCTAACGGCGGCACCGGCCTGTCCTGCGCATTCGACCTGCCAACCCAGATCGGCTATGACTCCGACGACAAAATGTCCGCTGGCGAAGTTGGTAAAGTAGGCGTTGCTATCGACTCCCTTTACGATATGGAAAGACTGTTCGACGGCATTGATCTTGGCAAAGTATCCACTTCCATGACCATCAATGCACCAGCTTCCATCCTGCTGGCTATGTACATCGCAGTTGCTGAAAAACAGGGCGTTCCTGCTTCCGCACTTCGCGGCACCATTCAGAATGATATTCTGAAGGAATATGCAGCTCGCGGCACCTACATTTTCCCAGTTAAACCGTCCATGCGTCTGATCACTGATATCTTCGAATACTGCTCCGTAAACGTACCGAAGTGGAACACCATTTCCATTTCCGGTTACCACATTCGTGAAGCAGGTTCCACTGCTGCTCAGGAAATTGCATTCACCATTGCTGATGGTATTGCATACATCGAAGCAGCTCTGAAAGCTGGCATGAAGATTGATGAATTCGCACCACGTCTTTCCTTCTTCTGGAACGCTCACAACAACGTACTCGAAGAAGTTGCTAAATTCCGTGCTTCCCGTCGTCTGTGGGCTACCATTCTGAAAGAAAGATTCCACGCAGAAAACCCGAAGTCTCTGAAACTCCGTTTCCACACCCAGACAGCAGGTTCCATGCTGACCGCTCAGCAGCCAAACAACAACATCATCCGTGTTGCTCTTCAGACCGCTGCAGCAGTTATGGGCGGAACCCAGTCCCTGCACACCAACTCCCGTGATGAAGCTCTGGCTCTGCCAACCACTGAATCCGTAACCATCGCTCTGCGTACTCAGCAGATCGTAGCTTACGAATCCGGCCTGGCTGACGTAATCGATCCACTGGGCGGTTCCTACTATGTAGAAGCTATGACCAATGCAATCGAAGCAGAAGCTAAAGAATACATCCGTAAGATTGATGAAATGGGCGGCGCTGTTGAAGCTATTGATAAAGGCTACATCCAGAAAGAAATTCAGGACGCTGCTTATGCTTGGCAGATGGCTGTTGAATCCGGCGAAAGAACAATCGTTGGCGTCAACAAGTTCACCATGGAAGAACCACCGGTTACCGGCCTGCTGAAGATTGATGCTTCTGTCGGCGAAAAGAAGAAAGCTCAGCTCGCTCAGGATAAAGCTAACCGTGATCAGGCTAAAGTTGCTGAAGAACTGGCTAAACTTGAAAAAGCAGCTCAGACCCCAGCTGAAGGTCCAGATCATGTTAACCTTATGCCAGTCATCCTTGACTGCGTACGTGCATACTGCACCGAAGGCGAAATCTGCGGCGTTCTCCGTAAAGTATTCGGCGAATACAAACCACACAACACCCTTTAATTTTAGGGCAGCCTGACATAAGAGAATAATTCTATTACTCAAATATTTCTGGAGGTAATTTACAATGGCAGACAAACGTATCAGAGTACTGGTAGCTAAACCAGGTCTTGATGGACATGATCGTGGCGCAAAGGTTATTGCTCGTGCACTTCGTGATGCAGGCATGGAAGTTATTTACACCGGTCTTCGTCAGACTGTAGCTCAGATTGTTGAAGCAGCAGACGCAGAAGACGTTGATGTAGTAGCACTGTCCCTGCTCTCCGGCGCTCACAACACCCTTTTCCCGGAAGTTGTAGAAGCACTGAAGGCTAAAGGAATGGACAACGTTCTCGTTATTGGCGGCGGCGTAATTCCGGAAAGCGATATCCCAGGCCTGGAAGCAGCTGGCGTAAAGGCTGTATTTACACCTGGCACACCAACCAAAGAAGTTATTGACTTCATTAAAGAAAACGTAAAATAATTAACTTGTAGACTGATTAGCTTGACAGTTTATTAGTTTAAATTTAGCTGCATGGGGCTGGGGGCATACTCAGTCCCATTGCAACTATATTTATTTACTCTTCGAAAAGGCGGTGCATCCATGGAATTTTCTATGAAAGATTTTTGGAATGGATCCAGACGTGCCTTAGCGAGAGCAATTACCATCGTTGAAGACGAACGGGATGGTTATGAAGATATCATGAAAGAGATCTATCACCATACCGGTCGTGCACAGGTCATCGGTATTACTGGTGCGCCTGGTGCGGGTAAGAGCACACTGTCAGATGCCCTCATTAAGCAGTTCCGCAAACAGGGCAAAACTGTAGGTATCGCAGCAATCGATCCTACTAGTCCATTCTCTGGCGGCGCTATTCTTGGCGACCGTATTAGAATGAACGACCTGACCTTGGATAAGGGTGTTTATATCCGTAGCATGGGTACACGCGGCAGCCTTGGCGGACTTTCCCGTAAGACTGCAGATGCGGTCAAACTGATGGATGCTTTCGGTCTCGATGTAATTCTCATCGAAACAGTAGGCGTAGGTCAATCAGAAGTTGATATCGTTAAAAATGCGGATACGACACTTGTTGTGCTCGTACCTGGACTAGGCGACGATATTCAAGCTATTAAAGCAGGTATCCTTGAAATTGGTGATGTATTCTGCATCAACAAATGTGATCGCGACGGCGCAGATCGTTTGAATGTTGAAATCGAAATGATGCTTGATTTGGGCGAAGCTCAGAACTGGCGTCCACCGATTGAAAGAACGATTGCGAACAAAGACGAGGGTGTAGAAGATGTAGTAGCAGCTCTCAGCGATCATAGAAAGTATCTCGAAGAATCCGGTCTCCTTGAAGAAAGAAGACGTGAACGGGCTAGAAGCGAGATGCTGGAAATGATTCACGATCGCATTTCCCGTCATATTGAAGAAAATATTTCCAAGACGGGTGAATTTAGTGACTGCGTGGAACAGGTCTTTGAACGGAAGACAGATCCGTTTACAGTCGTTGATTCCATTGTAGGCAAAATATTCAAATAATTTTAAAGGAGGAGTTAATTATGGCATTCAAAGTACTTTGTGTCGATCATGTAGGCGTAGCTGTTAAAGATCTTCAGCTGATCAAACAGCAGATGAAAGACATCCTCGGACTGGATCCATCCCTTCCGGATGAAACTGTTGAAGAACAGCATGTAACAACAAGCTTCTTCAAACCATCCGCTCAGACCGAAGCTTGCGAACTCGAATTCTTGGGTTCCACTACTCCGGACGGCCCGATTGCTCGTTTCATTGAAAAAGCAAACGGTGGCAAGAACGGCTTCCAGCATGTTGCACTTCGTGTAGACGACATCGAAGCATGCCTGGCAGATCTGCAGGCTAAAGAAGTTCCGCTCATCGATAAGAAATATCGTATCGGTGCTGGCGGCTGTCATATTGCATTCTTGCATCCAAAGGCTACTGGCCTTCTGCTTGAACTGACAGAACGCCCAGGCGGCCCATCCTTCAAGGCTTAATTGATTGATGGCAAAATGCTTTACCCGCACGGGTAAAGCATCCCCTTCATGGGGGTCCCTAAAATTTTTGGAGGTGTAAGAATGGCAACTGTTGAAGAAAGAATTGAACTTCTTCACAAAAACCTCGCGCATGTAGAGGCTATGGGTGGAGAAAAGAGAGTTGAAAAACAGCATTCCAAAGGCAAACTGACTGCTCGCGAAAGACTTGCTCTTCTGTTTGATGAAGGCACTTTTGTAGAAGTCAATGCCCTTGTTAAATCCCGCTGCCACAACTTCGGCCAGGAAAAGAAAGATCTTCCAGGCGAAGGTGTTGTAACTGGTTATGGTACTGTTGATGGCAGATTGGTATTTGCTTTCGCACAGGACTTCACCGTTGAAGGTGGCTCCCTTGGCGAAATGCATGCTGCTAAGATCGTTCACGTAAATGAACTGGCTCTTAAAGTCGGTGCACCTTGCGTAGGCCTGAACGATTCCGGCGGAGCTCGTATTCAGGAAGCTGTAGACGCACTGTCTGGCTACGGCAAGATTTTCTGGTGCAATACCATCGCATCCGGCGTAATTCCACAGATTTCCGCAATCATGGGACCATCCGCTGGCGGCGCTGTATATTCCCCAGCTCTGACAGACTTCATTTATATGGTTAAGAAAACATCTCAGATGTTCTTGACCGGACCAGCAGTAGTTGAATCCGTAACTGGTGAAAAGATTACCGCTGAAGCACTTGGCGGCGCAATGACTCATAACCGTACTTCCGGTGTGGCTCAGTTTGCTTGCGAAAACGACGAAGACTGCATTAAACAGATTCGTTACCTGCTCTCCTTCCTGCCAAGCAACAACATGGAAGATGCTCCAATCGTTGAAACTGGTGATGATCCGACCAGAACCGATCCGGCTCTCGATTCCATCATGCCAGAAAACTCTAATGCACCATACAACATGTATGATGTTATTAAATCCATCGTTGATAATGGTGAATACTATGATGTAGCTAAAGAATTTGCAAAGAATATCATCACCTGCTTCGCTCGTATGGACGGACAGACCGTTGGTATTATTGCAAACCAGCCAGCATTCATGGCAGGCTGCCTTGACTACAACGCATC
>DJPC01000052.1:436-1248 GCA_002439665.1 Dialister sp. UBA6422 | reverse complement strand
TACGGCGGTTCTTACATCGCTATGTGCTCCCGTGAACAGGGCGCAGACCAGGTATTCGCTTGGCCAACCGCTGAAATCGCTGTTATGGGACCTGCAGGCGCTGCTAACATCATCTTCAAGAAAGATCCAAACAAAGAACAGCGTACAAAGGAATATGTTGATGAATTCGCTACTCCATACAAAGCTGCTGAACGTGGCTATGTAGACGCAGTTATCGATCCGAGAAATACTCGTCCGACAATCATCAATGCACTGAAGATGCTTGCTTCCAAGCATGAAGTACATCCAGCAAAGAAACACGGAAACATTCCGCTCTAATATTTGCTGCTTAAATCTCTAATTGAAAGGATGGGTACAGATGGATAACAGTACAGTTATGTATATCGCGGTATTTGCTGCTATCGTTGCAGTAATTGCCCTGATCATGATCTGGCAGGTACGTTCATCTCTCAATCAGTCCGCAGCACCGGCACCGGCCGCAGCTCCTAAGAAAGCTGCAGCTCCTGCTCGTCAGGCAGCTCCTGCCGCAGCAAATAATGGTGCAGTTGTAGCAGCTATTGCTGCTGCAATCGTTGCTATGGGTGGCGGCGAAATCGTCTCCATCCGCCCGGCAGCTAGAACTGGCTGGACCTCTGCAGCTCGTATTGCAGGCGTTTCCGGCACTCAGCAGTTCTAATTGAAAGTTGAAAGTACAATCATTTAGGAGGAAAGACAATGAGAAAATTTACTGTAACAGTTAACGGCCAGGATTACGATGTAGTAGTTAAAGATGGCGGCGCTGCAGCAGCAGCACCGGCACCGGCAGCAGCTCC
>DJPC01000052.1:0-328 GCA_002439665.1 Dialister sp. UBA6422 | reverse complement strand
ACCGGCAGCAGCTCCGGCTCCAGCAGCAGCTCCTGCAGGCGCAGGTGAATCTGTTGAAGCTCCAATGCCAGGCAAAGTCATCCGTATCAACAAACACGTTGGTGATGCAGTTGCTTCCGGCGATGAAGTTCTCGTACTCGAAGCTATGAAGATGGGCAACCCAATCATGGCTCCATGCGATGGCAAGATTACCGGTATGCCAGTATCTGAAGGTCAGTCCGTACAGGGCGGCGACGTTCTCTTCACCGTTGGCTAATATCAGATTGATATGTGCATAGAAAAAGCAGTGCTTCGGCACTGCTTTTTTTAGGCTCTATACTAAATGTTG
>DJPC01000127.1 GCA_002439665.1 Dialister sp. UBA6422 | reverse complement strand
ATCAAATTTCCCAAGGTCAGATTCCTTCGGACGACCACGAAGTAGAATCTTGATTTTTCTGACTACATAAGAGCCAGATTCAGAATCATAAGCCTGTCCCGCTCCTCGAAGATCAAGAGATAGCGCTTTATTGGCAGCCAGTGTAAATGCATCTTTTTCCAATGTTCTCCAGTTGAGCTCTACTTCTGTAGAGCCATAATGACCAAAGGTAGGTGCTTCGATTTCACCGGCAATGCCGGCTCCCTTGACTGTCTGTGTCATAGCAGACAGCTTGGGAAGTGTCACATCGGAAATTCCCAGAAACGCGCCGCCATTCTGGTATACCCTAAAATTGATCAGATTTTCCGGTACATTATTCATTCTGTGTTTCTCTCCTTATTTGAAAAGATTATCCAGGTAATCCGTATCCAGTTCAATCACGTTTTCGATATCTTCCGCCGGAATCGGTGGAGTGAAATAAGTGTGGAATTTTACTTTACCATTCAGCAAAGAGGTCTTCGGATTTTCACTGTCCAAAAATTCCACGCGACCACCCAGAATGACTTCTCTGGCAGCCAATCCATTGAGGCGAATATTTTCAGAATCAATGACGCTATCAATGAGGCGGCGATTGGTGGGATTATCTACTTTCTGCCAGTAAGTCTGAATAAAGGTAGCCGCGTGCCAGTTAAACATGCGACGAAGAGGAATAAAGCGGTCTTTTGCATCCGTATCCGATGGATAGCAAGCGGTATTATTGCCCCATGCTTTCCATCCGCCAATGAAATTAAGAGCTGTCACAATGCCCTGACCATTCAAATAATTGGCCTGTTCCGGTTCCATCACTACTTCTGTACCATCCGCCAGACAAAGGCCTTCCATCTGCATGGATTTATTGGATGGACTCTGATATGGCACGCCGTCTTTATCGCTACTATCTACGGTACTAATGACACCCAAAAGTTGTGTACTCATGTGATACACTTTCCCGCCCTGTTGAACCATAGGCCAGCAGACCACTTCATTGACGCCGGTGTAATTGTGATCATTCTTCCAGCCAGGTGCATCACTGTACTTGGTGATACCCGTAGTATCAGATGGGATATCCACTAAAGTGATAGCCGTGAAGTGCTCGTTGATACTTCCTGCTTTCGCTTTCATGATTGCTTCTACCGATGGGTCTTGGCTCCATCCCGGTGCCATGACGATACCTGGAACCAAGCGTGTCAAAGGAAATACCTGATTTAATGTTTCCAGCCCTGTTTTATTTCCCTGGCTATCAATACCGCCAATGATATCTGCCGAAGTGACAGCAGATGCATCCAATACATCATAATCAGCAAAAGCAGATCCTGCATCAGCCAATGCACCGCCAGCCAAAACAGTAATCACCAGTTCTTCGTCATCATTGTAGGCAGCCGTATAGTCAGTGCCTTCTTTTAGTGGCTGCCCGGCTTCTGCTTTCTTGACTTTGAGTGTTTCCACAAGAACTGCATCGGTGAGTTTGGCAACGCCCTTGACGAATGTAAGGCTTTGATTTTCTTTGCTCTGTTTATGTTTTGCTGGGTCCAGTACATTGACTAGCACCACTGGAGCCCTGTTATAGAGAGCGAATTGGCTATACACTGCTTCGCACAGGGTATATTTCTTCCAGTCATCAGAATAGCCAAAAGCCGCCACCGCTTCTTCATAGGTATAGCAGAGCACGGGTCTATTGGCTTTGGCGCGGTCAGATGCCAAGTGAACCGGTGCCGTACCATAAATGACCGGAAGCCCTGCATCTGTTTCTACAGGCGGAATGATACTAGTCGGAATTTCACTAGTATAAATGCCATGTTTATATGCCATAGCTAAACCTCCTTGCAACGTTTTGCAAAAATATAAAGTGCCGTACCTTTAGCGGAAAGCATTTTCATGCTTTCCGCATAGGTTTCTACAGGCACAAATAAATTTCTAAACCACGGATTTTTCTCCATGATTTCTTGAATATACGCTGGATACGTACCGCAAAATACGGTGGCATGCATGAGTCGTGCTCCCGATAGGGAAGGTCCGATATACACCACCTGTTTAGTTCTCATCATTAGACATCAAATCCTTCCTCTACCGGTTGTGCAATGGTATAAGAGACGGTCATTCTTCCTTGCCATTGAGGAAATGGTTGTGGATCTACGATTTCTGATGTCATAGGAAATAGGAAACGACTTCTCCTATTCAGCGTGCGACGTGTGAGAAGTGCCTGCCGTACATGTTCCATCAGATTATACAGGGAAAGGGCTCCTTCCTTAGGGTCATCATCATAGATAGAAAAACCAATTTCTATATCTACCCAGCTATAGCGATCTTCGGTATCATGAACCTTAACCGCATAGCAATAAATAAACGATTCTTTCTCCTGCGGTCCTTTAGGGACTGGTGGATAGCCGGCATATACGGAAATAGGAAGCGTTCCTCGTTTTTGTATGGTGCTGTATTCCTTAGTAACATCACGAATCCGTGCTGCCACATGTTCCATAGCTTCTATAGGTGTCATGCTTTCTCCTATCTAAACAACTTA
>DJPC01000024.1:2642-6214 GCA_002439665.1 Dialister sp. UBA6422 | reverse complement strand
ATCGGACTTCATCAGAGGGATAACGATAAATTGCTAGCCACCCTAAAAGGCATGAGAGATTTAGGAAATACACTGATTGTGGTGGAACATGATGAGGATACCATTCGCAGTGCCGATTGGGTGGTGGATATTGGTCCCGGGGCCGGGGAAAATGGGGGCTATGTCGTAGCCAGCGGTACCCCTGAGGATGTAAAAAAAGTGAAAGATTCGATTACTGGGCAGTATCTTAGAGGGGATAAGTATATTCCACTTCCTGAAAAAAGAAGAAAAGGAAATGGATTGTATCTAACTATCAAGGGAGCAGCCGAACACAATCTGAAACATATCAATGTATCCATCCCTCTAGGGGCTTTTACGGTAGTGACAGGAGAATCAGGTTCAGGGAAAAGTACACTAGTCAATCAGATTCTATTCCAAGGACTTTCCAATATTAAAAATCATACCTCCTATGCTACAGGGCAATATGATGGGATGGAAGGTGCGGAGTATGTGGATAAAATTATAGATATTGACCAGCAGCCCATTGGAAGAACCCCTCGTTCCAATCCAGCCACTTATACAGGGGTGTTCAATGATATTCGTGAATTGTTCAGCCAGACTTCAGAAGCGAAAATGCGAGGTTACAAGCCAGGTAGATTTAGTTTCAATATCAAAGGCGGCCGGTGTGAAGCATGCCATGGGGATGGGATTATTAAGATAGAAATGCAATTCCTTTCCGATGTCTATGTTCCTTGTGAAGTCTGTCATGGCGCTAGGTACAATAGAGAAACACTGGAAGTGCGATATAAAGGGAAAAATATTTCTGAAGTGCTCAATATGACAGTCGATGAAGCAGTTCCATTTTTTGCCAACCATGATAAAATTTTGCGTAAATTGAAAACTTTGCAAGAAGTAGGCTTGGGCTATATTCATTTAGGACAACCGGCTACCACCATGTCCGGCGGGGAAGCGCAGCGTGTGAAATTGGCTACAGAGCTTATGCGCCGTGGAACGGGAGATACGCTTTATATTCTGGATGAACCAACTACGGGCCTTCATAGTGAGGATATCCGGAAACTTCTTATTGTATTGCAAAAATTGGTGGACCAAGGAAATACAGTGGTGGTGATTGAGCATAATTTGGATGTGATTAAAACAGGAGATTACATCATTGACTTGGGTCCTGAAGGAGGGGATAAAGGAGGCGAAGTGGTAGCTACAGGGACGCCGGAAGAGATTTGCAAGGTGAAACGTTCTTACACAGGACAATATTTAGGACCGGTGATCCAAAGAACTTTGGAACTCATGAAAAAGTAGCTCTTATTTGAATAAGGAATACAGAATGATTGATGTAAATGACAAAATAAAAGCCAAAGTAGAAGCCCTTCCTGATTCGCCAGGGGTATACCGCTGGAAAGATAAAGACGGACGGATTATTTATGTGGGAAAAGCTAAAAATTTAAAAAATCGTGTCCGTTCTTATGTGAGGGAAGATAAAAATCGGTCTCCCAAAGTAGCGGCTATGATTCGTCATGCCGATGATTTGGATATCACCATGACAGCTACGGAAATGGAAGCCCTCATTTTGGAGTGCAATCTGATCAAAGAAATCCATCCGAAATATAATATTTCCCTTCGAGATGATAAGTCCTATCCTTATGTCAAATTGACCACTGGAGAAGAATGGCCTCGGATTTTCGTGACAAGAAATATTCGTCGTGATGATGGAGCTAAATATTTTGGCCCTTTTACTGATGTGACTAGTTTGCGACAGACCTTAAGTCTTTTGCGTAGGTATTACCCTATCCGCACTTGCCGTTCCATGAAGGTGTCTCGTCCTTGCCTGCAGTATCATCTCCATTTATGTAGTGCACCTTGCTTTGGTCATGTGTCGAAGGAAACCTATCAAAGCTATGTAAAAACCATTTGCGATTTATTTGAAGGAAAAAGTACCGGACTGGTCAAAGAATTGCAACAAAAAATGATGGCTGCTTCGGATCAAATGGCATTTGAAGAAGCAGCGAAGTATAGAGACCAGATACATGCCATTCAAAGCGTACAGCAGCGACAACATATTGTCTCTACAGAAGGTGATTTCGATGTGGTGGGTATGGCTAGAGATGGAAGCCATGGAGGACTGGAAATCTTTTATATTCGCTATGGACGTATGGTGGGAAAAGAAAATTTCAGTATCCCAGAAAGTGCTTCAGAAACGGATGAAGAAATCATTACCACCTTTATTAGAGATTTCTATGGCGTAAATTCCACTTCTATTCCAAAAGAAATCATCCTACCTCTTATGCCAGGTGATGGAGAGTTGCTCGCCCACTGGCTTTCTCAAATGAGAGGAAGCGAAGTGAAACTTTTGGTACCAGAAAGAGGTTTTAAACGGCGGCTCAAAGATATGGCTATGACCAATGCGGCAAAGTATCTTTCTGATAAGAAACTCCAATGGGAATATCAAGATGCTAGAGAGCAGGGAGCAGTCAAGAAACTCAAAGAGCTTCTGCATTTGCCTCATCTTCCAGAAAGGATGGAATGTTTTGATATTTCCCATAACCAGGGGGCAGAAACCACAGGTTCTATGGCAGTATTTGAACATGGGAGACCGGCAAAGAAAGAATATCGAAAATTTAAACTACAAACCACCCAAGGGCATGCGGATGATTTTAAATCCATGGCAGAAGTGATGGGAAGGCGATATGGAAATCATAAAGACTGGCCTTCCCCGGATCTGATTGTCCTAGATGGTGGATTGGGGCAGCTCCATGCAGCTCTTCCTGCCATTAGACAGGCAGGATGCCAAGCTCCCGTCATTGGTTTGGCTAAGCGAATTGAAGAAATCTATGTAGAAGGAAGCGAAGACCCTATCCTATTGGATCATCACGAACCGGCACTTCAACTGTTGCAGTTTATCAGAGATGAAGCTCATCGATTTGTTATTACCTACCATAGGCAGTGGACCAATAAAAGGAATACAGAATCGGTACTAGACCATATCGAAGGGATTGGCCCCACTCGACGAAATGCCTTGTGGCATGCTTTTCGTTCTTTAGATGAAATGCGAAAAGCATCTATAGAAGAATTATCTCAAGTACCAGGGATGAACCGAAGAGCAGCGACTCATGTATATCAATTCTTTCATATGAGAAAAGATGAAAAACAAATGGTCATCAGTGGTCTAACGGTACCTGGAGAAGAGGAAACATAAGGGGATTACATCTTCGGCTTTCGATTCTTACTAGGAAGGATTTTAAAAATATCTTGACAAAAAATACATTTCCTTGTACAATATTGAAGTTGATAAATTTCTCTAAGATGTTTAGAGCGCTGCGATAGCAGTGGAAATGACTATAACGGCATAACGGCCGATAGGTAAGGAGGTGCTAGAAATGCCGGTTCCGAAGACAAAAAGTTCTAGATCCCGTCGTGATAAGAGACGTGCAAATTGGAAACTGACTGTTCCGGGTCTTGTGGAATGCCCACAGTGCCATGCACTGAAAAAACCTCATCATGTATGCCCAGTATGCGGTTTCTATAAAGGCAAACAGGTTGTAACCACAACTGTTGAAGAATAAGTAAGCATAATAAAA
>DJPC01000024.1:0-2576 GCA_002439665.1 Dialister sp. UBA6422 | reverse complement strand
TTTTATTATGCTTACTTATTCTTTTTAGATGTTTCTTGTGAAATCAATTTTTTTATATACTTTTAATAAAAGGCTTTGCTTTTCCTTTCATTTGTAGTGAATGGATGTACATAGTAAGGGAGAGACTATATCATTTCTTATTTTTGCTATGTGACTTCACAAATAACTGTCATAGGATTATAATAGATTCAATATCATCGATAAAGAATGAGTAAGAGAAGCTTTTTTAGCTCTCTATGTGAGGAATATATGATGAGACAGTTTATGAAATACTATCGTCCCTATTTGACACTTCTCATAGGGGTCATCTTAGGAACCTTTGCTATGGCAGCCCTAGATCTTATTTTCCCGGTGGTGGTACGAAATCTGATTCATGAAGTGCTGCCTGCCCATGATATGGAAAAGCTCTACATAGGTTCTGCCATTCTTCTTTTTCTCTATGTAGTTAGTTTTGCTATTCAATATGCCGTCCAATACTATGGACATGTGATGAGTGCCTCTATCGAACATGATATGCGCCGCGATTTATTTGCCCATATAGAACAATTATCCTTTCATTATTTTGATAATGAAAAGACAGGGCAGCTTTTGTCTCGTATCACCAGTGATGTATCGGAAATCAGTGAATTATCTTTTCGCGGTCCTAATGATGTCCTTCTCTGTGGTGTCATCATGGCAGGGACACTGGTGGTGATGCTAGTGATGAATTGGCAACTGGCTCTTATTATCGGAAGTCTTCTGGTGGCTAAAAGCATTCACACGGTGAAAATCAATCGAAAAATGAAAGGGGCTTTTCGCAAAAATCGCACCAAAGCAGGAGAAGTGAGTGCTAGGGTGGAAGAAAGCTTATCTGGTATCCGTCTTGTCAAAGCCTTTGCACAGGAATCTTTTGAATTGAATCGGTTCACTGCCAAAAGTCTAGAGCTTCGAGATACCCGTTTTGCATCCAATAAACTCATTGCTTATTTCTCTGGTAGCATCAATTTTTTTACCAATTTTGTCAATGTGGCAGTCATTTTGGCCGGTGGATATATGATCAATAGTGGAACCCTTCTAGTTTCCGATTTTGTGGCTTTTCTTCTTTATGTCAATATTTTCATGCGTCCTGTATTTCGGCTGACCATTTTGGCCGAAGTCTACCAAAGAGGAATGGCGGGATTTCATCGGTTTGAAGAAATCATGCATACCAAGCCTTCTATTGTAGATCCCGTGTGCCCTTTGGTTTTGACTCATGTGAAGGGAGATATCCGCTTCCAAGATATGTCTTTTGGGTATGACCCGGAACATCTGGTGCTGAACCATTTGAATTTTGAAATTCCAGCTGGAAAAACAGTGGCTTTTGTGGGGGAAACAGGAGCTGGCAAAAGCACTTTGGTTTCTTTGCTTCTTCGTTTTTATGAACCTAGTGAAGGGACCATCACACTAGATGGACATAAGCTAGGTGAATTTCAACAGCAGGATTTGCGGCGTCACATCGGAATCGTGCAACAAGACGTATTTCTCTTTGGGGATACTATTGGAGAAAATATCGCTTATGGTAAAGAAGGGGCTACCTTAGAAGAAATCAAACGAGCTGCTACATTAGCCGCTGCTAATGATTTCATAGAAGCTCTTCCCCATGGATATGATACCAAAGTAGGGGAAAGAGGAGTTAAACTTTCTGGGGGTCAGAAACAGCGTATCGCTATCGCCAGAGTATTTTTAAAGAATCCACCGGTGGTCATTTTCGATGAAGCCACATCGGCTTTGGATACCCAGACCGAAAAGAAAGTCCAAGAGACGCTAGATAGGCTGGCTAAAAGCCGTACCACGATTATCATTGCTCATCGTTTATCTACTGTGCGAAACGCGGACTGCATTTATGTCCTTGACCAGGGGAAACTTATAGAAGCCGGTACTCATGAAGCACTGATAGCGAAAAAAGGAAAATATTTTGCGCTCTATGAAGCACAGAAGAAAAAGAGAAATGATTGACCCATATCGGAAATCTTTGTGCCTATAGGATTTTAGTTGTTGGTTGTTGGTTGTTAGTTATCTGGATGCAAACAACTAATAATGGATAACAGTGAGTGCACAGGGATTTGCAGGATAGCTGAATATTTAAACTTTACCGCCTATATTAGAAAATTATCGAGCACATGCATGATTGACCAGTCATTACATAATTGATGATATAGTGCATATAAAAGGCCTTCATTCATTGATGAAGAATGTTCCTCATCAATGAATGAAGGCCTTTTTGCTATTTTACTCTTTATAGGAATGATTCATTATTCTCGATTCCCGGTTGCTTCTTATTCTTAAATGGTATGTGCAGAACCCACTACGGCTTCAATTTTATGCATCACCATCTGTTTCACTGCTTCTCTAGCTGGTTTCAGATAGCCTCTAGGGTCGAAGTTCGATGGGTCTTTGACTAGGGCTTCACGAATCGCACTTGTCATAGCCAGGCGGATATCGGTATCAATATTGATTTTGCAAACTGCCATAGTAGCTGCTTTTCTCAGCATATCTTCCGGTACACCCTTAGCACCTAAAACTTTACCACCATACTGATTGCATTTTTCTACAAATTC
>DJPC01000060.1 GCA_002439665.1 Dialister sp. UBA6422 | reverse complement strand
TTTCGCTTAACTTAATGACATTACCTTTATCATGGGTACGCCTTGCCACTATTCCTTGCTTTTAGTCTCTGACTTCGATGACGTCTTCTTCACTTTTTCTTGCCAGCGGGCACGGATTGTGGTTCGGATAGCCAAAGGACATGGCAAGAACCATTTCTCCTTCTTCACCGATCCACTGTTTGAGTTCATCATAAGCAAAGAAAATATTTCCGATCCAAAGACTTCCGATCCCCATAGCAGTGGCTTGGAGTGCCATATTTTCTGCAGCAGCACCGATGGCTTGTACATCAGAAAGTTCATGAATTTTTTCAGCGGCTGTCCAATTATCCATGAGAGAACGTCCCTTAGGATTGACCACCAATACGGCCACTGGTGCTTCTTTCATGCATTTCAATGTGAATCTAGCATTGACATAGAGTTCCTGATTTCCTGCCAGAACGCCTTCTCCTTTTTCAGACCGTTCGATCCCTTTTTCCATGAGCTGAAGCATTTCCTCTTTGCTCTTGCCTTTCACTACAATGAATTTCCAAGGCTGCCGGTTTTTGGCAGAAGGTGCCCACATGCCAGCCCGAAGAATTTCTCTCATATCTACTTTAGAGATAGGGTTGCTCTTGAAAAAACGGACACTTCTTCTTTTGTAAATTAAATTGGTAGCAGTAATGCTCATGACATTCATCCTTTCTATGATGGAAATAGGTGACTGGTAAGAGAACTCATCACCAAATATTTTTGTTCGTTGCGCCATATCCAATATGTATGCGTTTGTTGTCATACTTTTCTTATTATACTCTTTTCTTTCTTATAAAGGAAATATGGGATATAGCAGCTCTTCTCATTTCTATACCATCCATGAAGTGTATTAGGTTTTTGGGGTATATTCTGACTTACATATCTAATTCCCATGCCATGGTATGGGATTTGTATCTTGTAAAAAGTGGCGCTTTCCCATCTGATAATCCAAAAGGAAAAATATAGCTCCATAAAGACCCCTACTGGCTCATTGGTAACAACCACTTCCCTATTCACTATGTATTTTTATCAATGGGAGTAATTTGCAAACTACTACAAAGAGACTATATTTTTTCCATGAGCTGATCCATACTGAGGAATAAACCATCCAAAGTCATTTCCATGTTTCACGTGAAACATTTTGAGAATATCTATCAGAATGTTTCACGTGAAACACTTTTATTTTTCTGCTTTTTCAAACAAGGAATGTCCTTCTAAGTGGCTTGCATTTTCCTTCTTAACACACTAGACTAAAGAAAAAGAAAGGACGTGATGCTATGCCTTGTGTTGCAGCAGGATTATTTCCTCATCCTCCTGTCATGATTCCTGATATTGGAGGAAAAGATACCCAAAAGGTAAAACAAACCATAGACCATGTCAAAGCTGCTATGGCGCGCATAATGAAAGAACATCCAGATACAGTGGTGGTCATGTCACCTCATAATATATGTTTCTCTGATGGTCCCTCTCTTTTACTAGCCGATACACTTTCTGGTGACATGGGTGCCTTTGGTCATCCAGAACTTTCTATGACACTTCCCGTGGATCAGACCCTAGCTGGCTTCATTGGTCAAAAAGCAGATCCCCTTTGTCATCTTCACCATTTGGATAGAAAAGAGGCAGCCAGGTACAAAAAATCTATCAAAATCGATTGGGGCAGTTTCGTTCCTTTGTATTATCTCCTACAAGCTGGATTTCAAGGAAAAATTGTCCTTTTGACTCCAGATTCTTCTAAAAGAGAAAACAACTATGTATTAGGTGCTATCCTTCGTGAAACAGCCCAGAAACTGCACCGTTCTATCGCGGTCATAGCCACTGGGGATTTATCCCATAAATTGACAAAAGAATCGCCCCATGGCTTTAGTCCTAAGGGAACATTATTTGATGAAACCATCATGAAGGCCTTACAGACCAGGGATAAGGACATGCTTGACAAGCTGAGCGACCCACTTCTAAAAGAAATCGATACTTGCGGTCTATCTTCTATTTATTTTCTTTTAGGCGTTTTAGGAGATGCGCCGGCTTCCAATCCATTCATCTCCCACGAAGGTCCCTTTGGCGTTGGTTATGGAGTGGCTCTCTACCTTCCCCAAGAAGAAGTCCAAAAAGAAAAGTCTCCTCTATCAGAGCATGCCAAACTAGCCAAAGACGCTATCGCCCATTATATCCGCACTGGCCGTTTCCTTCGCGTACCGACTAACCTTTCAGAAGACTTGCGCATCCCTAGCGGGGTACGTATCACCCTTTTGGAATTTGGTGCTACCAGAGGATCTGCCTGCTCCAAGGAGCCTCAATATCACAGTTTGGCAGAAGAAATCATTCACGTAGCCAAAGCAGCTGCTACTGAAGACCCAACCCATCCCCCCGTCAGCGTTTCAGAATTGGAGGATTTGGAGATTAGGGTAGAACCGATCCATTCTAAAAAATAAAGTAAATGAACTACCTGCTCATTTGGTTGGTAGCCAATATGAAACTGAGTTTCTAATGGCTATTAGTTATGAATTGCCCAACAACTAACAACTAACAACTATTTTATTTCATTCATAAGGAGAGTATACCATGCTTACTAAATTACCGAAAAAAGTATTGGAACACGCCAATGGCGGCAAAGGTCATTTGATTTTGGAACCCATCGCTACCCCAGATTCTCTTCCTGCTCTGGCTGGTCATTGCCGAATGTATGTGAAGGCCACACTCGAAAAAGGGTGCTCCATGGGTGTCCACCAGCATAAAGGTGATGGAGAAATTTACTACATCCTTTCTGGAAAAGGTCTCTATACGGATAATGACACCACCTATGAAATGGGTCCTGGAGATGCGGCTTTCTGCAAAAATGGAGATCGCCATGGCATTGAAAACATCGGTGATGAGGACCTGGTCTTCATGGGTCTTATTGTCTATGATAAATAGAAATTTTACTTAAACCATGAAATGTTTCACGTGAAACATGGTCGCTTTTTGTGATGTAACAGTTCATATATCAATGAAAAAATCCACCTGTAGCCTTAAAAGCTTAGGTGGATTTTTTATCAATCCATAGACAAAGCTGACCAAAGATCTCTAGTCCCTTTTCTTGACTTAAGATAGCCACATATCCTATTTTCTCTCATCTATAATATTTAAGAAATAAACAATTCCATGCATTCGTGCTATAATAACAAGATACATATGGCTTGTTATCGTTATGTTTACTTGTATTCTAACAATTAACAACCAAGAACAGTATTTCCAAAAAGCAGAAGTTTATTTCCGCTTTCCAAGAAGGAGGAGTCTTTATGGCACTAAAAGAATTTGAATTTGGATTTGGTAAAACCATCCAGAAAGTGATGTTACCAGAAGAGCATATTACCAACGTACTAGAAGCAGTTCCGACTCCGGCCTGTGATGTAAAGGAAGCCACTTTGGATTGTATGCGTCATCCTATCGGCTCTAAACCACTGACAGAAGTAGTTTCTAAGGGAGATAAGGTCTGCATCGTCTGCGCTGATGTAACCCGTATCTGGAATCATTCTGATGAATTTGTCATTTACATCGTCAATGAACTGAACCTGGCTGGTATTCCTGATGAAGACATTTGCATCCTTTTCGCCCAGGGTACTCATAGAGAACAGACTCCAGAAGAAGATGTAGCTGTAGTGGGCGAAGAACTCACCAAACGTATCAAGCTCTACCAGCACCACTGCAAGAACAAAGATGAATTGGTTCACATCGGTGATACCTCTCGCGGCACTCCAGTATGGATCAATAAACATGCCGTAGAAGCTGACAAAGTCATCATCGTCGATGGCATCACCCCTCACCTTTTCGCAGGATACGGCGGCGGCCGCAAACTGATTCTTCCAGGCGTTGCAGGAGATGATACCATTCAGATCAATCACTGCCATGCATTAGGCGAAAAATTCGGAAGCGGCATCAACCCCAAGACCCGCTCTACCCTTTTGGACGATAACCCTGTTTCCGATGATATGCAAGAAGCCAGCGATATGATTAAACCATGCTTTATGGTACACTCCATCGTCAATGCAGACGGCAAAATCTGTAAGATGATCGGTGGCGACCCCTATAAAGCTTGGCTGGAAGGTACTAAATTTGTTTATAAAATTCAGAAAGTACCATTCGCTGAAAAAGCAGATGTCACCTTCGCTTGTGCCGGTGGCTATCCAAAAGACGTATCCCTCTATCAGGGATCCAAATGCTATGACCCTTCCGATGTAGTCACCAAAAAGGGTGGCATCATCATTGCTATCATGGAAGCCAGCGATATCTGGGAACCAGCTGCTTACCTCAATAGCTTCACCTATGATACAGAAGAAGAAATGGAAAAAGCACTGCGCCATCATTTCACCATTCCATTCTTCGTAGCATTTAATCTATTCTGCATGACTCACCAGTACACCATTTACCTGGTGACCAAGCCGGAAAACTTTGAAGCCATCAGAAAGACCAACCAGATTCCAGTAGCTACCGTAGCAGAAGCATGGAAACTGGCACAGGAACAGCTTGCCAAAGAAGGCAAAAAAGATTACTCCATCACCGTCATGGGGCACTGCTCCGCTCTTGTTCCCTATCAGAAATAAACATTCCAAGATTTAACAAAAGGCTGCATGCTCATAGGTATGCAGCCTTTTGTCAAATAAGGTTCTGACTTCTTATTTTCATTGGGGTCATGTTTCACGTGAAACAATTCCATTTTTATGATTCTGCAGCGCTATATTATTTGATGCACAGCTACCACCATGACGCACTACACACTATTCTACATTAACGAAAGGAGCTATCCCATGTCCATCATCCGTGACCTCATCATCTTCTACCGTGTCGGCGATAAAAGAACCTACCAGATGTGCTACCACCTGAAAGACGCCAACAAACCCATCGACAAAATCAAAATCCGCCAAGCCGCCCGCATGATTATCCCCGTGCTGGAAAAACGGTTCCAAGGACAGAAAGTCACTGTACAACGAATCTTCCTGCGGACACAGACCAGTGAACCGCTAAAATAGTGCGAAGTGAAGAGTGGTATTGGCATGTTTCACGAGAAATATGAGAAAAGACAAATCTCGTCAGCAGAACCTTATGACAGCGGTTACACTTTATTGTTCCTCTGCCCCCATTCATTCCAAGAGAACCTTTCCATTCTCGTAAAACTTGCCTCTACCCGCCAGATTCAATAATTTATCTTTTCTTACATAATTCCCCGCTTACATCTTTATCCAACCTGTATATAATAAGAAGAAAATATACGATCATTCCATTCGTAGATTTTCTTCTTTTTATTTTAGGGACTAGTAGCTAGGCCCTAGGGATGAGAGATCAGGAAATAAGTCACTACCCACTACCATCATTTCGACCGACGGGATTTGTGCTTGATGATTCTATGGAGCAGTCCAGTACTATGTTAGACAGAAGTAGAGAAATCTCAAAGCAGTAGCGGTGAATAATCCAGCTGAACAGAATCATAATGGAATGTTTCACGTGAAACATTCTTCTTTTTCTCTATAGCATTAGAACCTTTGTATAGCGGGATACCTGCCAAAAGCCACTGCATATAAATGGTATTCCAGAACCTTTGCATTCCGTTCCTGTGAAACACGACGTAAGCAAACTCCGGGCCTAATCCCTAGCTACTCATCCCAGTCACCAAATTCCCCATACGAGGTTTATTTTGAAAAAGCATTCTTCCACTGACATGATGTATTATTTCCTGCAGGAAAAGAAAATTCTACTGTGGGTCACCCTAAGCGGGCTTATATATAACAGCGGTATGGCGTTAGCCCCTTGGTTTGAGGGACAACTGGCGCAGTATGTAGCTGACATTTTAGATGACCGCCGGCAGGCCAAAGACATCCTTCTCCTATCCTTTTCTTATGTGCTGACGCTGCTCATCGTACAGGGGGCGCGTTATTTCAAGCGGCTCTATGTCCGAAAATTTGCCAATCACATCAGCCTCACCATGAAAGGGTTTCTCTACGACCATTTGCTGCAGGAATCTCCCACCGCCATTCGTCAAACGGATCAGGGGGCGTTCATGACCCGGGTGATTTCCGATGTAGATGCCTGTGTAGAGGGCATGCGAAAATTCACCACTGAAATCTTTGATACCGGCGTGGTAATGATTTCTTACACGGCACTGCTGCTGTACTATGACTGGCGTCTCACCTTGCTGGTATCTGTATTTCCACCCATCGCCTATATCCTGGCAGAACGATTGAAATCCTATGTCACCCACTGCAGCGCCGAAGCAAAAATTTCCAGCAGCCGTCTCTCGAGCCGCACCATGGATCGCATCGGGCAAGGGCTGACATACCGACTCTACGGGGAAGAGTCTAGGCAAAATGAAATTTACGAAACCTATTTATCGGACTACGAAAAGAAAACCATCCGAGCCAATCTATGGAATGCCATCATGGGACCGACCTATGAAATCATTGCCATGATGGGTGCCATTTTCATTGTGTACTTCGGAAGCCAAAACGTACAAGGAGAAGGCTGGGCCGCCTGGGATATCGCGGCTTTTTCTGCCTACTTAGCCTGCTTTACGCGGCTGGCTATCAAAGCATCTCATGCAGCCAAATTATTCAACGCAGTGCAAAAGGCCCAAGTGTCTTGGAAGCGCATCCAGCCTTACTTATCGAAGAAGGACCGTTCCTATCCCGCCACGTCACCGGCTGAATCACTGACGGTCTCTCACGTGGGCTTTACCTATCCGGGCGAAACGGAACCGGTTTTTTCTGACCTCTCTTTCACTGCTCCCCCCGGAACAATCATCGGCGTCACTGGAGAAATTGCCAGCGGGAAATCCACCTTGGGTCGCTTGTTTCTGAAAGAATACCCCTATGAAGGAATCATTTCCTTCGGTACAAACTCCCACTGGATCCCTGAAGGGCGGGTAGGATACATGGGCCATGAGGCAGAGCTTTTTTCTGGCACCATTGAAGAAAATATTAAGCTCGGTCAAGAAGGAAATATCGCACCAGTACTGCATGTAGTGGATATGGAAAAAGACATCGCCACCTTCCCGAAAGGCATTCACAGTCCCATCGGTGAAGGAGGCATCAAACTATCCGGTGGTCAGCAAGCTAGAATCGCCTTAGCCCGCGTCCTCTATCACCACCGGCCCTTGCTCGTTCTAGACGACCCCTTCGCCGCGCTGGATGCAAAAACAGAATCTATCATTCTCTCCCGCCTACGGGCCATACAAGGAAATACCATCATCCTCTTCCTCTCCCACCGCCTATCAGCGTTCCCCACCTTCGATCAAGTCATCTGGATGGAAAAAGGGAAAACACCAATTGTTTCGACCCATGACATATTGATGGAAACAGTGGCGGAATATAACAGGCTCTATAATAC
>DJPC01000179.1 GCA_002439665.1 Dialister sp. UBA6422 | reverse complement strand
TGTGCTATGTTGGCCGCTGCTTGTTTGAGCGCCTGCGGCAATGATACACCATCTGCGCCGGCAAAAGCTGGCTCAGATACAAGTCATCAGGAGGCTAAGGGGGAAAAAGGCAAATCTTTGGTGGTTTATTTCTCTGCTACAGGGAATACGAAACGAGCTTCTGAAATCATTGCTAGAGAAACAGGAAGTACTCTTTTTGAAATCCAGCCGCAGCAGCCTTATACCCAGGATGATTTGGATTATTTGGATGATGGAAGCCGCAGTGTGAAAGAGCATGAAGATCCAACCATTCGGCCGGCCATCGAAAATGAAGTGGCCGAGTGGGATTCTTATGAAACTATTTTCCTGGGCTATCCGATCTGGTGGGGAGAAGCACCAAATATTGTCTACACATTTGTAGAAAATCATGATTTTACAGGAAAGCGGGTGATTCCTTTCTGCACCTCAGCATCTAGCGGAGTGGGAGTGAGTGATGAGCATTTAGCCAAAGCAGCAGGCAAAGGAAACTGGCTTGGAGGTACCCGTTTTTCCGGTGGTATCAGTGAAAAAGATTTGGTCGATTGGGCGAAGAAATATTGAGATGCTGACTCATCAGCGATGAAGAATGAAAGGATAGGCTAGGGTAGAAGAGAAAAAATTTTTCTTTTCTACCATTTTCAAAGGGGGAGAAAATGGGTGGGTAGATAGGAAATTATATTTATGTAGAGCGGTATTTAGAATAGATTTCATCCTATGGAAAAGGGGTATGGGAAAACAGAAGAAAACCATAGAATGTCCTTGACAAATTTGTAACATGCTTTATAATATAAACATGTTCTAGGTAACAAACTGAAGGAAATCGTTGTGCCTTTTACATACCATAGGCTTCTGTCAGATGTGTCTGCTCAGGATGATCTTTCTAAAGATAGCAATTGCTTTTCTTTTCCCGTTTCCCCATAATCGGTTATTGAGATCATTCTTTTCGTGTCAGGCAGAGGCCGAGAAAGAGCGGGTCTCCCCTAATATCCCGCTCTTTTTTATTGCCTAAAATGGACTTTGGAACGCCTGTGTATGACTGGATATGCATTGGTAGCTCTGTCAAATACATTGGTTTCTAGGAATATGCAAGAATTTTATATATATTCATAAAAGATAGAAGATTTTTTTCAGTAGATGGATTATAATATAAAGTAATAAAATGATGATATTAAGTACATCAGTGAAAAAATAAATGTCTGCCTATCCCATAAAGAATTTTAGGATTATTCATTTTTTATGGAGATTTGAGCTGGAGCAGAATGTTTGAGAATGAGGTGAAATATATCGTTTCTTTGCACTTTTATAGCCTGTTAAATTGACATTCTGTTTTATTTTTTTTATAATAATTGCAAACTCTTGAATAGTTATATATTCTTTGGGGCAGAGTTTATTTTATTAGTTTAGACATTATGGGAGTTTTGTCTAATGGTTCATGAAAAGGGGACATAATCATGGCACATTTAAGTACGAGAGCAGTCAGAATGCAAGGCGTAAGAAAGAAGATTCTTGATACTGCAAAAAAATTATTTAGCCAGCAGGGATACAAAAAAACCACCATTCGTCAGATTGTACAAGAATCTGGTATCACCTCTGGCAGTATATATAATTTATTTGACAATAAAGATGCAGTATTTTCTGCCATTATTGATGATTTGATGGCAGTGACTATCGGATTGGTGGAAAAGAATTTTTCAGAAGAACCTCCCCTTTATAAGTATGCAGCCATTATGGCTATTGAATGGTTCGCTATTGAAAAAGATGAAGTACTTCGAGAACTATACTATGAAGCCTTTGCAGAACCCATCTTATTTGAATCTATCGTGAATCGTCATATGGCTTTAAGGGAAAAATTTTTGGAGCAGCAGGTAGGGCTTATGCCTCTTAAGCAAAAAGAAAGTCATGCTAGGATGATTTTGACTAAGGGCGCTATGTTATCTTATATCGAATCCTTTGCCTTCCATCAGCCTGTAGTTGATTCCTCTATTATTCGCAGGGAACTCACTTTGATGACTTTTAGCGGATTGGGTGTACGGAAAAAAGATCTTAAGGATATTCTGAATTTTATCAATAATGCAGAAGAAAAATGCACAGCCATGGCATCGGAACTGTTGGCAATTGAAGAATAATGGTCATAGCCTCTAGGAATGAATCCTTTTCAAATATATAGACTCAAACAAAGACTGGTCACTTGGTGATCAGTTTTTTTATGTCCTGTGTGGTAGTTGCTGCTCCTTGTCGGCTACTTGGATACCAAGAATGCTTCACTAGATAGGGTATACAAGCATAGGTGAATATTATGTATATTGTAAAATGCATGATTTTTTCATGAAATCAGAAATTTATTCGATAAAATCGGATGAATTTTATTTTTCTGCATTTGTCATATGCAAAAAATGGAAAAATTTTGAAATAAGTACTTGCACATTTATGCATAGCGATGTATAATTATCACATCGTTAACAAAGCCTATGTGAAAGGGCTTATGAAATTGTCTATAACATTTTGGAAAGGCGGTATTATTATGACAGATATTAAAAATGTAAAAAAAGTAGTTCTTGCTTATTCCGGCGGTTTGGATACATCCGTTATTATTCCATGGCTGAAAGAAAATTATGGCTGTGAAGTTATTGCTTGTACAGTCAACCTGGGTCAGCCAGAAGATTTCGATGCCATTCATAAAAAAGCACTGGCATCCGGCGCTACCGTGGCAGAAACCTTGGATGTACGTAAAGAATTCATTGAAGAATATGCTTACAAAGTCCTCCAGGCTGATGGCCGTTATGAAGGAAAGTACCTCTTGGGCACTTCTTTCGCTCGTCCTCTGATTGGTAAATGCCTGGTAGATATGGCTAAAAAATATGGTGCAGATGCCATTTGCCACGGTGCTACAGGCAAGGGCAATGACCAGGTTCGTTTTGAACTCACCATCAAAGCACTGGCTCCGCATATGAAAATCATCGCTCCTTGGAGAATCTGGGATATGAAGTCCAGAGAAGATGAAATGGCATACGCAGAAGCTCATGGTGTGCCGATCGATAAATATGATGAAAAGCAGACTGATGAAGAAAAAGCGGCTCAGAAATATCCATATTCCATGGATTGGAACATGTGGCATCTGTCCCATGAAGGGGATGACCTGGAAAATCCGGCCAATGCACCACACAAGGATATGTACCTTGTCACCTGCGATCCGGAAGAAGCTCCAGATAAACCAGAACTGGTTACCATTGATTTCGAAAAGGGTATGCCAACTGCTGTAAATGGTAAAAAGATGGACGGCGTAGAACTGGTCAACACGCTGAATGCAATCGGTGCTAGAAATGGTATCGGTATCGATGACCTGGTAGAAAACAGACTGGTAGGCATGAAGTCCCGTGGTGTTTACGAAAATCCATGCGGCTCCATTCTCTTCTACGCTCACACCGAACTGGAAAGACTGTGCTTGGATCGTGCTACCTTCCATTTCAAAGAAGTAGCTGCTGTTAAATATTCTGAACTGGTATACGATGGCATGTGGTTCGCTCCACTCCGTGAAGCTCTCCAGGCTTTCGCTGACAAGACTTCTGAAA
>DJPC01000149.1 GCA_002439665.1 Dialister sp. UBA6422 | reverse complement strand
ATGGAGCGGAAAACGGGACTCGAACCCGCGACCCCAACCTTGGCAAGGTTGTGCTCTACCACTGAGCTACTTCCGCGCTGGCGACCCGGATCAGATTTGAACTGACGATCTCCGCCGTGACAGGGCGGCATGTTAGACCACTACACCACCGGGCCGCACGTAAGTTACGAATAATAGTATACCCAGAAGTATTATTTTTGTCAAGTATTTTTTGGAATTTTTTTGATATTGGCCAAATCAAGCTCTAAATCTTCTCTGATGGCAAAAGATATATAAAGATTGGTTAAGGAGAAAGGCTTCCGTTTTTCTAAAAGGCTATGATTGTTTCATTCCCAAACAGGTACTGATCATGGTAGAGGCCAAAATAAGGACAGCTCCTATGATTTGGGCAGGTCCCATAGGCTCTTCTAGCCAGAAAGCCGATAACATAATGGCCACAATAGGATCGATGTAGCTAAATAAGGCTGCTGTCTGGGCTTTCATATGATGCATGCTGCCAAAATACAAGGTGTAGGTCACCCCTGTATGGACGATACCTACCACAGCGAGCAATACCCATGTCAAAGTATCTCCTGAAAGTCCGTTCATATCTCCTGTAAAAAGTGTATAGGGGAGAAGAATCACACTGGCGAGGCCCAGTTGCATAATGGTCATATCATAGGCACTGATGTCTTTTAAGAACTGGTTGAGAAGCATGACAGCTGCATAAAAAGCAGCGGCCCCTAGTCCTAGACATATCCCATACAAGGTGACTCCTTCCCCAGGTTCTGTCAAGACGCCAGAAATCAGGACCATTCCCACAAAGGCTGCTAAGATACAAAGAAATTTCCCTATGGTGAGTTTTTCTTTCACCACAAAGGGAGCTGCCAAAATGACAAATACCGGTGCCATATAATAGGATAGTGTGGCTGTGGATACGGTGGTATAGCAGTAGGATTCAAAAAGCAGGATCCAATTGATACCAATAGCGGCTCCGGAGAAAAATAGAATCTTAAAATTCCGCCGGATAGCCTCTATAGAAAGAGAAGAAGCGCTTAATTTAAGGACCATCAGTAAAAATAATGTGCCGATCACCCCTCTGGCTTCTGCAATCACTGTGGATGGCAAATGGATGTATCTCACGAAGATACCGATGGTGCCAAAAATCATCATGGTTAAAACAAATTGTAATCGTGCTTGATTGGATTCCTCTTTCATACACCCTCCTAGATGAAATCAGTCCTACCCATTTCTATCATGATTTCATTATACAAGAGAGGATGCAAATTAGATAGCCCAAAAGGCAGTTTAAACAATATAAGGAAAGATGACAGGTAGCTAGTAAGTAGAGATAATATAGAACTCACCACTAGCCATTCGCAACTAGAAGCTCAAATGCGCTTCATGAAATACAAAAGGGCCGTGACAACATGCTCTCCCATGTTGCCACAGCCCTTTTTATATTCAAAAAATGTAATATAAGTCTTTATCCCACATACCCAAGCCAGTGCCAATAGGTCACGGAGAAGAGAAGAATCATACCATAGGCGATCAATGTAAACGGTATCCCTGTTTTTAAGAAATCCTTAGACGTGATATACCCTGTACTATAGGCTATCATATTCTGCGGTGCATTGACTGGTAAAATGTAGCCAAAGCAAATGGTATATTGGAGAATCATGGTCATCCCCAGTACATTGATCCCCGGGGTTTTTACACTTTCCAATACGGCAATCACGATAGGAATCATAGCAGATGCCAATCCGGTAGCACTGGCAAAGCCCAAATGTATCACAATCAGGAAGAACGATAAGACGGCTAAAATCATCAAAGGAGACATGGTTTCCATGCCAAAGAGGGAAACAAAATGATTAGCCAGCCAAATCGCTGCACCAGATTTCAAAAGAGCCGACCCCAAGCTGATCCCTACACCAAAGAGAGCAATGGTCCCCCAATTGATATGAGGCACTGCATCTTTCCAAGTCATAAATCCGATCTTAGGAAGGAGCATGAGCATAATGCCTGCAATGGTCACCGTGGTGGTATCAAAGGGATGGAGTTTCTTTTCTGTCACCCAGAAGAAGAGAAGAATCAAAGAAATAACCAAAAGCTTTTTTTCTGGTACACTCACCGGTCCCATATCTTTGAGCATGCCATCAATGGCTGCTTTGCCTCCTGGCATTTCTTTAATTTCTGGTGGCATGACATATAAAAGTAAGAAATACAAAATGACAGACATGACAGCTGCATAGGGCGCCGCTGCGATGAACCATTCTAGCCAGCTAATATCTTCTCCCAATACCTGCTGGATAAATCCGATGGCTACCATATTCTGAGCCGCTGCTGTTTTGATGCCAATATTCCAAAGGCTATCTGCCTGAGCCACAGCCATCATGAGCACACCGGCAAACGTACTCCCCTCTTTAAGTCCAAAGGCACGAATGATACCAATGACGATAGGCACCATGCAGGATACACGAGCAGTCGTAGAAGGGACAAAGAAACTTAAAAGGAATCCCACAAATATAACACCGATCACTAAACGATTGGATTTGATGCCGATGTGGGACATGACTACCAGAGCGATTCGTTTATCCAGCCCCGTGATCATCATACCTGCTGATAAAAACATAGCAGCAGCCACTAGTGCCCAAGCACTACTAGAAAAACCAGAAAGTCCCATTTTAAGTGCATTGGCTGTTCCTAGTATGGTTTCTGGTTTCGCAGGATTGGGCGATAGCCCTAGCGCAAAGGACATAAACGTAACAATCACAAAAGCACTGACAGGATAAGAAACCCCTTCGGTCATCCATACGATGACTGCAAATACCAAAATACCTATCAGTCTATGTCCTTCTGTAGGTAAATCGGCAGGTGTAGGAAATAGATACACCGCCGCCATAGCCAATAGGGATAGCAATAACCCATATTTTTTACCAAAACTATCCGCCCCACTCATATGTATTCCTCCTCAATGTTGTTGATGACTGATCACACAACTGACCCCTATGAAAATCAAAAAAATAACTAGACCATACTGGTGTTATATATGGAAAGATGAAACATGCAAAATAGATCATGTCTAGTTATTAGCGATGAAAGCCAGATTACTAGATGGTAAAGGACCTACAACAAATGACGGTGAATGCAGGGGTCATATATTTATGTCTCCTAAACATGTCACAAGACACAAAAA
>DJPC01000041.1:3120-3362 GCA_002439665.1 Dialister sp. UBA6422 | reverse complement strand
GAGTTACTGGTAGAAGACATATTATCAAAGCCTTCTACCCCGACCACATTCTTTTCTATGACTTCCGCCACAGTTTGCGCCACGACTTCTGAATCAGCGCCCGGATAGGTAGCACGAACGGAAACCTGAGGTGGTGTAATTTTTGGATATCGGTCAATAGGCAGTGTAAAGATACAAAGTGCCCCAGCAATGGAAATGACAAGTGCCACTACGATTGCAAAAATAGGACGGTTAATAAAGAA
>DJPC01000041.1:214-3080 GCA_002439665.1 Dialister sp. UBA6422 | reverse complement strand
CCTCCTATTATTTCTTGTCTTCACCAGTGCCATGCTGAACAGAAGCGCTCTTTACAGCTTCTTGTTCCAGACTCTGGCGATCTGTTTCAGTGGGGTCTACTGCCTGCCCTACCTGTACTTTATTCTGGCCTTCTACAATAATGACATCATTCACATCGATACCACTTTCGATGATAGAGTAAATCCCATAGGTAGCTCCTACCTTAACAGCCTTCTGCTGTACTTTGCCATCTACTACTACATCCAGCATATCTTTATTCAAAAGCTGAACCAATGCCTTGGTCGGTACCAGGATAGATCCCTTGGCAATTTCAGAATCAGATACGATAGTACCATACATGCCAGGTACCAGAAGGTTATCCGGATTGGCAAAAGCAGCCTTCATGGTCAGCTGACCGCCAGTTAAGCCTGGATTGATCTGAACAATCTTACCAGTTTCTCCATAGATGGAACCATCAGAAAGACGAAGCTTCAGAGCATCCCCTAAAGTATCAGTGCCATTCTTATCTTTGGTAAGCTGAAGATATTCATTTTCAGACATATCAAACTGGACATACAGCGGATCGGAAGAAGAAATGGTAACCAGTGCGGTCTGTCCAGCCGTAGCATAGGTACCAATATTCACATCATCCATAGAAAGAGTCCCTGTAAACGGAGCCGTCACTACTGTATCATTTAAATTATCAGCAGCAATATTGGCCTGAGACTGTGCTGCTTCCATGACAGCTTGATAAGACTCAGTAGCTGCTCTTTGGCTATCATAGGTCTGTTTAGAAATAGCACCGCTTGCAATGAGCTGTTCATAACGTGCCAAATCTCGTTTTGCATTTTCGTACGTAGCCGATGCTTGTGCTACCTGTGCCTGAGCAGCTGCCAAAGAGGAGGCATAATTTCTTGTATCCAGTCTAAATAAAGGCTGGCCTTCTGTGACTTTCTCGCCACCTTTGACATACTTTTCTACCACCGTACCAGATACTTTAGAACGTACAGGTACTTCTTGCAGCGCCATGATAGAACCGGTATACTCTCTGGAAATCGGAGTATCCGATGTAAACGGCTTAAAGGTGGTGACCTTTACTGCCTGCTGCTGTCTTTGCTGAGATTGGGAAGAACCACATCCCCCGGTCAGCATGCCTGCAGAAAGTAAAAAACTTGCCGCCATAGCTGCTGCTAACAACTTCTTATACTTCATACTTTGCCCCCTTGTACAATGCTATTATTTTCATGCATTGCATAAAATCGCTTTTATTGGAATCTACCATATAATAACAAATTATTGACTGTAAGTCAAAGTCTTATTATAAAAGTTTTATTATGAAACTTTTTTATTACACTGCTATAAAACAGCGAAGCCGTGCTGCATACAACGCTTTCTGATTGGCTTAGCTTACATCAAAAATTGCCCTTTCGGATAGGTTATATTCACATGTCAAAAACTTTTATGAACAAAAACCGAAAAGGTTATAAAGGTTATGACACATCGAAAATCCCATAACCCTTATAACCTTTTGCACCTTTTCCTTGGCAGTATACATCATATGCTAAAAGAGAATACCATAGAATCAATCACCCGCAAAATGTACGGTATTCCAACACCTTTTTATGTTCTCTCTTATTATACCTTTTCTACAGGCACTTTAACGACCGCTTTTCGAAGCTTGCATCTTCCCCCTTCTCCCTGGCAGAGCGGACGATGAAGGTCTTCTGGGAAGAAAATCGCAAATCGGCCAGTGGTGAAATAGACTTTGGACTCTCCCTGTTTTCCAGATTCATAGAAATAAAGATCTCTCTCTGGATAACTCTCTATACATTTACCTGCTTCAAAAATGGTCTCTACCCCAAGCCATTCCTCTTCTCCTTGGATTTCAAACTGGATATCGATCATCTTTTTATGGCCCTCCAGTTTTCTATCCTTAGCCGGTTCTGTGCTCGGAGATTCTACTCCCATATCACAGCCACAAATCTGATACTTTCCATCTGCATGGGAAGCAAAGTCAAAAGCCTTTACTTCTTGAAGGCACTTATAGATGAAAAGAGGAAGCTGTTTCTCATAGGCTTCCAAATGATAAATATCTCCTGTAATCATAATGGATTCTCCTTTACCATTTTATAAATATATTGTTTTCGCTAGTGTACCATATTTGAATCTCTGTAGCGACTTCATTTCAAAATTTTTTAGAAATTTCTTCCTTCATCCTTTTATATCTACCCAAAGAAAAGCCTTGACATACCTATATGCCATATATGCTATAATACAAATAACCCTATTTTTTAGAAAGAAGGTATACTATGCAAAGACTTGTATCCTATAACCATAATGGACAGCGCCAGTGGGGCGTCCTTACCACAGACGGTACTTCCATTTATCCTGCTTTAGATCTAGAAGAAACCTATTTCATTCCTCTGGGAGAAACCATGGAAGAATTCATCGAAAGCGGCGAAGATGGACTTTTAAATTTGGCCAAAGCCCTAGAGCTCAATGAAAAAGACAAGGCATTGACCCCTATCCCCTTGTCTGATGTTAGACTAGAAGCTCCATTCTATCCGCGTCGCAATATTCTTTGCGTAGGCAAAAATTATCAGGCCCATGTCAAGGAATTCGATCAGAACGTGAATGCCAAAAATCCAGTCCATCCGATTTTCTTCACCAAAGCCACTACTTCTGTCATTGGACCAGAAGAAGAAATCGATAGCCATCCCGCTGCCACCAAAGAAGTGGACTATGAAGGTGAATTAGGTGTGATTATCGGCAAGCGGTGCCTCAATGTAGCTGAAGAAGATGCCATGAAATATGTATATGGCTACACCATCATCAATGATGTTACCGCAAGAGACCTCCAAAAGACACATCTCCAATGGTTCCGCG
>DJPC01000041.1:0-195 GCA_002439665.1 Dialister sp. UBA6422 | reverse complement strand
AAGAGCCTTGATACATTCTGCCCCATGGGCCCTACCGTCATGGTCGGCGATTGGCCAGTTCCTTTCACTATTTATACCAAAGTCAATGGACACCTGCGCCAGGAAGGCTCCACCAGTGATCTCATTTTCTCCATTCCAAAGCTCATTGCTACCTTGTCTGATGGCATGACCCTCCTTCCCGGCGATTTGATCGCC
>DJPC01000042.1 GCA_002439665.1 Dialister sp. UBA6422 | reverse complement strand
AATTTTTAGAATCGAATAGTAGTCATTTTAAGGAAACCTTTGTCACCATGTTTCTCGTGAAACATATACTCTAGTGCGGAGTTAGAAGTGCGGAATGAGTAGTGTTAGTTTTCGGCGAGCTATATAAAAAGAAATCATGCAGCTAGATATCAATCGGCATAAGAGCCATTCGAAAGTTCGCCGGTCTTCATTCCTCATTCATAATTCCTAACTGTCATTATCCCAAAGCCACATCCAAGGCCATCATGACCATAAAACCGATAGCAAAGGTAATGACACCTACGTCAGAGTGTTCACCAGCTGACATTTCTGGAATCAATTCTTCTACCACCACATACATCATGGCACCGGCTGCAAAAGAAAGCAAATAAGGCATAAGGGGCACGACCATAGCTGTCAAAAGAATGGTGGCCACACCGCCTATGGGTTCTACTACACCAGATAGGACACCACCCACAAAGGATTTAAAGCTCCCTATACCAGCTGACTTAAGAGGCATGGAAATGATGGCTCCTTCTGGAAAATTTTGGATGGCAATACCAATGGAAAGCGCCATAGCAGCAGCGGCTGTGATATCTCCATGGCCGACTAAAAATCCGGCATACACGACGCCTACAGCCATACCCTCTGGAATGTTATGAAGTGTCACGGCGAGTACCAACATGGTCGTCCTCTGCAAGTGACTTCTAGGTCCCTCTGCCTTATCGGCATGCATATGCAAATGGGGAATCAGGTGATCCAATATGAGCAAAAAAGCCATGCCAAATCCAAATCCGATCACACTAGGAAGAAAAGCCCATTTTTCTAAAGAAGCGGACTCTTCCAGTGCTGGAATCAGCAAACTCCAAATGGAAGCTGCTACCATAATCCCAGAAGCAAATCCCGTGAGCCCTCTTTGTACGGTGCGATTCATATCTCCTCTCATAAAGAAGACACAAGCAGCACCTAAGGATGTTCCTAAAAAAGGGATGAATAATCCCCAGAATGTTTCTATCATAGATCCTCCTTTTTTGAAAATGATTTTCAATTTATTTATACATCTTAGATAAATAAATGTCAAACCTATTTTATGCATAGAAACTGGTAGCCAAGGACTTTACATCAAAGAATATTTATAATCTTAATCTCAGATTTATTACTTTCGTACATGGTCAGTCACGATTTTTCTTTTTCCTACATCACTTTATAAACCAGTCTACGGGATGTATAAAAAATCCTGTGATTAACTTTTTCACAATAAATCACAGGGTTATTCACTCGATAATATCGAATTATTTTCATATCTCATTCACATATATTTCACAGCTTTTCACAAGTTAATCACAGTATTATACACATAGCAAAAAGTGGAAATGCAAAAATCCCCCACTTCTTCTTTTATCAGAATCTCCTATTTTTACTGCTCATTATAAAGAAAATATAAAAAGAGTCTGTGACAAAATGCAAAAGCATCTTGCCATAGGCTCTTTGTGTTTTATGAGGCATATCTAAATGATGAATTCCAAAAGGTTCATCTATCTCATCTCTAGTGACTAGGCAGCGCGAAATGTTTCACGTGAAACATAGGACTCTCATTTCATAAAGGCTCCTATGGATCGATTGATTTCCCCGGCAATCATTTGCTTAGCATTCCAATCCCCATGAATGCCATCCATGGCCAATTCAGAAGGCATGACAGAAAAATTAGCAAACGGCGCTGCTGTGTCAATATGAGGCTGGCTTCTAATATAAGCATTCACTTGCGCTACGGCATCCTTCCAATTTTCATAGGTGGTTTCGCCGTAGTATTTCTGGATGTTATCTGGATTGATAGGTACGATAGTCATAAGAATCGGTGTCATGTGATGTTTGATACATTTTTTACGGATATTTTCCAAATGATCAATGACTTTTTCTGGGTCAGTTCCCATGCGAAGGTCGTTGATCCCTCCCATGATGAGTAAATATTTCACATGGAAGGGCAGTACATCTTTATCAAACCGATCTTCCATCATCGCCGTAGTATCTCCGCTTTTTCCCATATTTACCGCCGGAAAATCAAGATAGGATACATAGCTGTATGCCATATCCGCCGGACTATGGTACAGATGTCCACCTCCCTGGGTGATACTGTCCCCAAAAATCCCCACTTCATAATGTTCCCCTGGATAGGCGCGCACTTTTTCTGGCAAACTCCATATACCTACAGGATCGCCATTTTCATCAAGGCCTCGCACTCTCCAATAGTAGGTACCTATGCGAGGATGGCTATCATACACATTGGATAGGGACGTCCTAGCACTCCACACTCGATACTTAGAAGGCAAAGAATCATCTAAATTTTCTGGATATTCTTTGGTCACTTCTACTTCGTAAGAAACAGCCCCTGGATTTCCTGCATAGGAATAGACAGGATAGAGAAGCGTGGAGCCATTGGATGGATGATACACATTGGGATAAGGCGCATTACGAAAAATATCTTTCTTGGTACTTCTGATTTCCATAGGCGCCGAAAAAGGAGCAAGCCCTTCCCAATCGGCATCAATAGGGCGGACCCGCCAATATAAAATACCAGAGGCATCAGAAGGGAAATCATCCAAATTGATCAATAATTTATTGGTATAGATTTTTTTATTCCTATATAACGATTCCTCCACAGGTTGGTTGCGATCTAAATTTTCAGGAAGTCCCTGAAAAATTTCTACTTCATATCTGACAGATTCTAGATTATCTGGCCAGGTCAGTAAAGCCAAGTGAGTGCTTTTTTCTGTTGCCTGAAGGGATACACTAGAGCTTTCTGATACAGGTATTTCCTCTGCTCCACAAGAAACAGCGGGCATCCATAAAGCCATCATAAGAGGTAACACATAATAAAATTTCATTTTTACACTTTCTTTTACATAGGTCATTCTATAACGTAAAGGAGGGATGTAAGTACATATTTCATAAGGAGCATAGATATCTCAAAAGGGGGAGTGAAATATATCTCTAAAAAAACAGTTCACTTTATGCAAAGAAATTTTGGAGAGCCACTTGGGCTTCTTTACTTCCCAGACCAGCCGCTTTCTTGAGCCATTCATGGGCTGCGCTTTCGTCCTTTTCTACTCCATATCCATTGTGATAGCAGGCAGCGAGCCATCCCATAGCTTCTGCATAGCCTTGATTGGCAGATTTCTGAAATAAAGCAAAGGCTTTTTTATCTTTTCCTTCTTCATGATAGATGACACCTAGCTGCATGGTCGAAGTAGCCAGGCCCAAATCCGATGCCTTTTCATACCATTCTTTGGCCAGTCTTTTATCTTTCCGCGTGCCTTTGCCATAATAATAACAATTGGCTAGATTGCCAATGGCCGTAGGAATACCCCAATCAGCGGCTTGCTTGGTATATCGGAAACCTTCTTGCAGAAGTTTTTTCTGGGTGCTAAAGGAATATAGGAATCCCACTGT
>DJPC01000182.1:1510-4025 GCA_002439665.1 Dialister sp. UBA6422 | reverse complement strand
ATGAAAGTCATATGAGTGAAGCTTCTATCTGCTATCGTAGGGTGGATGAAAAAATGTATATGAATGCCCACGTGGTGACTAAGGCGCAAGAGGCTGTGCCATGGCTGCAAAGGGCAGATATCATTGTAGATGCTCTCATTGGTACCGGATTGAAACGGAAAGTGGAAGGCGAAAAGGCCGATTTAATTGAGGAAATCAATAATGCAGAAGGGATGGTCATCGCAGTGGATGTGCCTAGCGGCATGGATAGCGATACGGGGAAGGCTTTGGGCACCGTAGTGGAAGCTGATTTTACCGTAGCATTGGGCTCTATGAAGCGAGGGCATTTCTTGTATCCAGGAAGCAACTACTATGTAGGAAAATTGCTGTATTCTTCCATAGGTATTCCTGACGTGGCTCGGGCTGATAAGGGGACGTTCCCTGTACAGATGGTCAATGAAGAAGAGGTGGCTTCTCTTTTACCTGTAAGAAATCAAATTTCTCATAAGGGAAAGAATGGTTTTATTGGTATTATGGCAGGTTCTGCTGGAATGGAAGGGGCAGCTCTTTTGGCAGGACAGGGGGCTCTTTATAGTGGCGGCGGAAAAATAGCGGTAGTCACAGTAGATCCCGTAGCGCAGCGTTTGGTAGGGAAAGTTCCTGAACTTATGATTTCTTCTTTAGGAAGCGCTCCTCATTTTACACAAGATATGATTGAATCCGCTTGGGAGAAAGCGAAGGATTATGATGTACTGGCTATGGGGCCTGGACTAGGCCGGACAGCAGACACAGGGGCATTTGTTAAATACTTTGTAGAACATTGGGAAAAAACGCTCGTTTTAGATGCCGATGCTTTATATGCCGTGGCTAAGGAACATATGGATTTATCCTCTTGTCCTGGTCATTTGATCTTAACTCCTCATGTGGGTGAATTTTCTACTTTAACAGGAATATCAGCAAAAGAGGTAGAAGCGGGACGTATCGATCAGGCGATCAGCTATGCGAGACAGCATAAAGTAACATTAGTACTGAAAGGGGCACCTACGGTGACAGCCTTTGCTGATGGTAGGGCCTATGTGAATACCACTGGCAATCCGGGTATGGCATCTGGCGGTATGGGTGATACATTGACTGGTATCATTGCAGCCTTGGCTGGGCAAGGATTGGAAGCAGAATCGGCTGCTTTTTGTGGTGTCTATCTCCATGGGAAAGCTGGTGACCTTTTGGCAAAAGAGACGCCTGTGGGGTATACGGCGAGTGAACTGGCTAGAAAGGTACCTATGGCACTAGAAGTGATAAAGAAAGAGCTATAAAGTGTCATACTGCGGATTGCTAGAAATCATATCACTAGTAACCATTCCTTCACTGTAGGTGCAGAAAGTTTCATTAGCCTTACCGCACATAGGTATGAAAAAGAATATTCAATAAGGAAATGAAAGACATGGGATTTCTTTCTATTTTCCTCCATTATCCAAAGGAGTATTTCATGAATTTATTTAAAAAGGTATGTCAATGGCTTGTAGCCATCCTATTATCCCTATCTCTTGGACTTTCACTGGCAGGTTGCGGAAGTTCTACCGCTGCTTCAGGTAGCCAATCTACTAAAAATGAAAGTGCCAGTCAGAGTGCTTTGACCGTGCGTATGCTGGACATAGGACAAGGGGATTCTTTCTTATTAGAGAAGGATGGAAAGTTTGTCATGATTGATACCGGTGATGTGGAACATCGGGATGCCATTGTGCAATTGTTGAAAAAATATCACGTGAAGACCATTTCCAAAATCATTATTACCCACCCCCATGCAGATCATTTAGGTGGGATGGCAGCGATTTTAAAAAATTTTAAAGTAGAAGCCGTGTATGATGATGGTATGCCTGCCAATACTTCTTCTTATAAAAATTATTTAAAACAAATTGAAGCGAAGAAAATTCCCTATAAAGCTTTGAAAGCAGGGGATGAATTGCAGTTCTTTGATGGTGTCAATTTTAAAGTAGTAGGTCCAGTTAAGAAAATTGTCAATCAGAAAGGCAATTCCGATTTCAATAATAATTCTGTGGTAGGACGTCTTACCTATGGGAAGTTTTCTATGATGTTTACAGGAGATGCAGAAAAGGAAGAAGAACAATCTATTTTAGCCAATAAAACTACGCTGAAAAGTGATGTACTGAAAGTTGGTCATCATGGTAGCCGTACTTCCAGTTCTCCTGAATTTCTAAAAGCGGTGGCTCCTAAGGAGGCGTTCATTTCTTGTGGTAAGGGAAATGATTATGGTCATCCTCATAAAGTCACCTTAGATAAACTCAATAAAGCCAACATTCATATTTATCGCACAGATCGGGATGGTACCGTGACACTGACTACCTCTGGCGGTGATTATAAGATTTCAAAGGAGCATTAATATGAAAAAAGAAGCCATTGTAGACCGGATAGAAGGGCATATAGCGGTGCTGATGACAGAGGAAGAAGAGGAAATGAAGCTACCTGCCTCTTGGTTTCCCCAGATTCATGAAGGCATGGCCATTGATATCACATTGAC
>DJPC01000182.1:0-1355 GCA_002439665.1 Dialister sp. UBA6422 | reverse complement strand
CACAAGCTTTTATTGTTTACTTAATAATATTTTTTACTTTACATTTTATGCGTATTCTATTATGATGAATAATAACATTCGCAAATGGATGTTATTTTCTATCGTGATGGCTTACGTTTCTAGCTATCCATCGTAAGATACACCCAAAGGAGGCATTTTTATGGCACAGACTAAGAGAGAACTTGTACAGGCAGCTCTTGATTGCAAACCGGTGGATCGGGTACCGGTAGGTTTCTGGCATCATTTTCTGGCGGATCAGAGACATGCAGATGCACTGGCCGACCATTCTGCCTGGGTAGACAACCTCGCAGGGCATGACAAATTTTACTATTCCTGGTATCCGGATTTTGTGAAAATCATGACCGATGGATTTTTCCTCTATCCCCATGAACAGCTTCATGATCTGAAGTCTATTCGCAAAGCAGTGGGGATCAAACCACTGGGACGAGATTCTGCCTGGGTACAGAAACAGGTGGAACTTTGTGGTATCTTGACAGAACGATATGGGAAAGATGTTATGGTCTTTTATAATCTTTTTGCACCGACTCGTTGCATTGAATTCCAGCAGACTGGAAGCGATGCAAAAACGGTGATTACCCATTTTATGAAAGAAGATCCAGAAGCATTGAAAGAGGTGATGGCCGTTCTTACAGAAGACATTGCTACCCTGGCCAAAGCGGTTATTACAGATGGTCATGCAGACGGCGTGTATCTCTCTGTGCAGAATATTCCTCACCCAGACATGACGGAGGAAAAATATAAGGAATTTATCACTCCCTCTGAAGTAGCCGTTCTGGATGCAGCCAATTCTGTTTCTGATTATAATTTGCTTCATATTTGCGGATACATGGGATGTCACAATGATCTGACTTGGTATAAGGACTATCCTTTCAAGGCGGTGAACTGGGCAGTTGCTTTTGAAGGTGTCCCTTTGGAAAAAGGGGAAGAAATCTTTAATCATCGCTGCGTCATTGGCGGATTTGATAACAATCCAGAAGGCGTCCTCTATAGTGGCAGCAAAGAAGCGGTAGAAGCAGAAACTAAGCACATTCTTGACTTAGCAGGTACGAAAGGTGTCATTTTAGGAGCTGACTGCACGGTGCCTAAGGATATTGATCCTTCTCGTTTCAACTGGGTCAGAGATGCGGCAAGAGCTTATAAAAAATAGTGATCCCATAACATATTTCTAGCGTTGGTAGGGACTTATTATCATTGCGTGTCATATATTTATTTTAAGTAAAAGCTAACCTCCGATTGGTAGACATATAGTTTAACAATCGGAGGTTAGCTTTTTACGCAGGATTTGTTTTTTTATCATCAAATGCAATAAAAAAAGAACCCGTTGTGAGGTTCTT
>DJPC01000077.1 GCA_002439665.1 Dialister sp. UBA6422 | reverse complement strand
ATGGCATCGATACCGGCCCCACCGACAGAGACAGTAAGTCCACTCTTCTTGTACTCATGTTTTTCATCGCTATGATATACATTGTCTTTACTGGAGATGTCTACATTTTCTCCAGTTATGGAAATATCTTTCCCAGCGATGATATCCGACGCATTCACGTGTACATCTTTGTTTGCTTCGATGGTCACATTACCAGAAATACTACCAACAGTAGATCCTTTCTGCGTCACATCAGCGTCCGCATACTGATCATTCCGTTTTTCACTACCGATGGTAAATCCTAAGCCACCACCTAAGAGGCCACTCTTCTTGACGTGTTTCTCATAGTCGTGCTGTTCTACTTCTTCAGCACTTTCGATCGTTGTATCTTTACCAGATGTGATAGACACATCATTGGTACCAACAATGTTAGAAGCCGTCACTAGGGTATTGCCACCAGAAACGATAGTCACAGTATCTCCCGAAAGCATGCTGCTTGTCGACGTCTTGCTTTCGTCATAGCTCTTGATCGTAAATATATTACTACCAGTGACAGTAAACTCTTTGCAGTTGGTAGTGCTATGTTTTTCTTTGCATTTCAACTGCGTCATCATTTAAACACTCCATACCAAAGTAATGCAATAGCCGGTAATGCGAGTGTTAACGGTGCGACAAAGGAAACTCTAGTAGTTTGCTTAATTTTCTTTTGAACAATTTCTGTCTTCTCTGGAATATCATGTAGTTCTTTTATCTCTTTCGTATAATATATTCTACTTGTAATTGAAGCAAATAAGCAAAAAACACTACCTAAAAAATCTTCAAAAACAATAGAAATATTAAAAACGAAGCATATATATGCTAATACCATAAAAACAAATGTAATTTTTTTATATATCTTGTAATTCATGCTGACACTGCCTCTAAAAAGAAATCTTATAAGGTATGAATTAATCCATTCCGTTTTTTATAAAATCGCTTTCCTCTTCTCGCTTCTTTTCTTCTACCTCTTTAGAGGGCAGCTGTGGTGCAAATTTATCCTTTACTTCACCTACACTTACATCTAATAGTGAGGAATATCCAATTCCCGTAAACAATCCCTTATTTTTAAATAAATATAAACCACTCCCCGATGCTACAATATCTAATAAGATTCGCCGTTTAGCTCCATAATATCCGTACTTATTGACGTTTGAATCATCCAATATAGATGAAATTGTATTCATCAATGTGCCCACCGGAGCCATATCACCAGTAACTTGTGATGCCCTATAATCTAGTCCACCTGCCAAGGCATCCTTTGCAAAAGTACTTCCAGCATTGAGTGCATCATTTGAATTGACCTGAAAATACCAAGGCAACTTTCCATAATTCCCAAATACATTTTCATATAGTCCTGTTCCTTGTTGTTCAAGCCACTTTTCATTTTGCTTTCTGTCAAGTTCTTCATATTCTGCATCAATAGCAGCTTTTTCTTCTGGCGTTTTAGCAGTATCTCTAGCTTTCCTATATTCATCCGCCTGCTCATGAGTCAGCCAGTTGAATTTCGTTCCACTCCAAGCAGTGAATGCTCCTACTTCACCATCTCCACCAAAGAGTTTCCCTGTCGCATATCCGAAAATGCTAGAAACTTCTTCTCGCATATCTGGATGATCCTTCAGGAAGTTGTCCAGTACTGGCTGCAAACTTTCCATACCGCCTTCTGCCATGGCTCCAGAGAGTACATTGTTTCCACCGAGTTTAGCCGTAATACCACCTAAAAGGCCATGGAGCAGAGCTCTTCTAGGATCATCTTTGCTCCAATGTTTTTCTTCTGCGATATCACCAATCTTTTCTGCTCCCAGTTTGGCAAATTCGCTCGCTAATTCTTGACGCTCTTGGACTTTTTCTTTGTCAAAAATCTTTTCCAACTGATTCAGCGTATTGTTTGTATCGCGATTGAGGCCAGAAATATCTTGCTTCTGGTGTTCTTTGTCAGTAATAGTCATGTTGCCTTCAGAAATAGCAGATTTTGTTGTGCTCCCAGCTTTTCCTTTCACTGGTTGTGATTTGACAGGACTGGTTGCTACTTTATTCCCACCTACTTTTTGTGTCGTACCGTCCGTATTTGTAATCGTTTCTTTCGGAGACCAGCTAGCGCCATAGTTTCTACCATCGGCGGTCGCTTTATAGTCTGCCTTATTTTCTATATCTTCCCAAGTTAATGTACCAGTAGTAAGGGTATTTCTATCCTTTGTGGCATTGCTATCAATCACACCACCTTTGAGATGGGTATTGTCTTTGACGGAGATATCATAGCCTCGGTTACCGGAAGTAATGCCTGCTTGACTTGTCACGCTTTCATAAGTGGAATCTGTATTACCTTTGGATGTCCCCACAGACAGTCCACCATGCCCAGCAGTTGCTTTGCTAGTACCTGTAGACAGTCCCATGCCTTTACTTTCATTATGGGCTATACAGTCATCCTTATCCTGTACGCTTTCAATAGTCAGATTACCACCTACCTTCATGGTTACTTTATCCCCGTAGGCATTGCTACCTCGTAAGGTTGTGTCTTTTCCACTTTCTGTTGTCAGGTCTTTTCTGGCAATAACTTGACTACTGGTATGGGTTAAGGTTTCTTCTGTTTCATTGCCCTGTCCTTTGCTAGCATTGGCATAGAAACTATTCCCTGTGGGTGCAAAGTTCATGCCTGCTTGGCTACTCTTGCTGCTTTCTTTCGTGTTACTGGTGCTTCTATTATCTGCTGCATCGAGGGTAATGTTTTCTCCTGCTTTCATAGAAATAGTATCACCAATGATTTGTGATCCTTTCATCTCAATATCTTTCTTTGCGGTGATATGAATGTTGTTATTCGCCAATAGATTACTTCCGACAGCTTCGGTAGTTTCGGTGTGATTTTCCGCTTTAAAGG
>DJPC01000078.1:520-4581 GCA_002439665.1 Dialister sp. UBA6422 | reverse complement strand
TTTCTAAGATTGAAGGAGAGGTTTTGGAAGAGGGGGCGTCTCTAAATGGGAAAGTTCTTTTGGATACTTTAAAGCAAGGGAAGTCTCGTGCCTCTCGTCTTTCCCCTTATTTATTTTTGCTATTTGAAGTAGAGGGTGGCGGGGCTTACTGGACTTATATGGATATGGCAGGAGAGCTTTCTAAGATTCGGTTTATTGATGGCAGTGACAATTATGTGGCGGCAGAAAAGGTTGTTTATGCCAATGGTGGATATATATATAAGGTACATCAGGTGCTTTTGGGAAGAAATAATCATGTCATGAAATAAGAAAGTTATAAAAAAAGCTAGTATCATTGCTTCTAAAGAAACAGGATACTAGCTTTTTCTATTCTATTTTTGACTTACCATATATTTTCTAATTTCACTACATCGATGACTGGTTCTTCGTAAGGATGAACTTCTTTAATGGCACGGATCACATCGTGGATGTATGCTTCTGACACATGACATTGAAGGATGTATTCATCTTCTTCCGTGGTTTCACCCACTTCCCCTTCATAGGGGTGAGCCCCTTCTTCCGGTGTCCAGGCGGAATGGACTTGCCACCAGGACATGCAGCCTGTGTAATTGCCGATTTGTCCGCCCCCATTTTCAGTAATGGCCTGGCGAATGGCATCTAAGGATTCAAATGGAAAATAAACTTGGATTTTGTACATTGTAAAAAACTCCTTTCCGATGTATGGCATGAAAAGATTGAAACTTTATTTCTCACTGTTTTTGAGATAGCTCTCATTGAGTGTTACTGAAGCACTTTCTCCTTCCTTGGCAGAGAGGGTGGCTTTGATACCTAGGGGAAGGAATAGATTGTCTTCTCCATGGCCAGCAGGAAAGTTTTTGATCGCCGGCTTACCGGCAAGTTTAGCATAATGGTCGAGCACATCATCGATGGTGAAATCATTCCAATCTGCCCTGCCGTGACGAGGATGGGTAAATTCACCGTATATGATGCCAGAAATTCGGGAAAGAAGGCCATTTTGATATAACTGTTCCATGAGGCGATCCACTTCGTAGGCATCCACGTCGGTATCTTCCAAAAAGAGGAGAGCCCCCGTCCCATCCAGTTCATAGGGGGTGCCGCATAAGGAGGCTATGATGGATAGATTTCCACCGGTCAAAAGTCCACTGGCTTCTCCTGGGACAATGGTTTTTAAAGGACTGTCCTTAGGGATAGGCAGGGTTCCTATGGGATAGCTGCCGGATAGACCATTTTCAAATAAATATAATGTATAAGCCGTGTAATCGTAGTTTTTAAAACTAGATAACATAGGACCATGGATGGTGACCATATGGCTCTTTTCTCCAATAGCGGCATGGAGAGCGGTGATATCGGAAAATCCGATGAATAATTTGGGGTGTTTGGCGATTTCCTTATAATCCAAAAGAGGAAGAATTCTAGCACTGCCATAGCCGCCGCGGAGACATACAATGGCTTTTATCGTATCATCTTTGAAGAAATCATTGATGTCCTTGGCTCTATCTTCATCGCTTCCCGCTAAGTATCCCTCTGATTTTGTGACCGATGGAGCCAGTTTCACCTGGTATCCTAAATCTTTCAATAGCTCAATGGAGCGATTATAATCTGCGAGATTTCCTTTTGCTGCAGGAGCTAAAACACCAATGGTGTCTCCCTCTTGCAATGGGAGGACTTTTTCTCGATGCTTCTCTCCTTCTATATTTCGACCATAAGAAAATAATAGATATCCTATAAAGAGTAGTGCCAGGATAATCAAAATGGGCAGGTACTCTTTCTTTTTCCATAATGATATTTTCATCATCACATCAATACAAATAAAACTCCTTTCTTATAGAAAGTATAGCATAAAAGAAAAGGAGAAGTTAGGCGCTTACGGGAAGAAATCAAAGAAGATACCATTTGCATCTATCGGGCATCTCTGTTCTTTAGAAATCCGTGAAGCCGTGATGAAGAGGCAAGATATGTTTCTATGGGTGCTAGAGATTCCCGGTTATGGTACAATGAGCCTAAAGGAAGGCATGGAATATTTCCTTAAATGAAAATAAATATCAAAATGTTTCACGTGAAACATGAATGAACCAAACGATTTTTCTGATACAAGGAAGGTGCATTTTGATGGATATGGCAGAAGAAATTGCTAAAATGAATTGGTACAAAACCTTTGAACCCTATATCGATCCAGCAGGGACTATGGAAGAACGATTGAAAGGGGATATCCGGCTTACCCAAGAGGCTCCAGAAGAAGCAAAACAGGCACTGGCTAAATGGAAAGCGATGAAAATGAAAAGCAGGCTTTTTTAAAGATAGTGAAATGCTAGGTATCAAAAGCAGTGTATCAGGTATCAAGCATGGCAGTATCATTTAGCGGATTAGAAATGAGGAATACATATGGATGAAAGGCTTGATATGGGGGATATCGTCCTTTTGAATACCCTGACACCGGAACAAAAACACCATGCACTCCTGCTATATGCAGGGCGGGAAAAGAAGAAATGGATAGCCTATGTATTATGGGTATTTTTTATGGTGTACTATTTCTACTTAGGACGTCCAGTGATGAATATCATCCTCTGGATTCTTATGTGCATGGCTGTAGGATGGATTTGGTGGTTTGTGGACTTGTTCCGTATTTCTTCTATGGTGGACAGGAAGAATAAGGATATCTTGAAACATTGTGTCCGTGAAGCCCAGCTATTATATCCAGCGGGATAGTCGTAAGGAATAGTGACAAATAGAAACGATACTTTTTACTTCCCTAGAAGCACGAAAAAAACCGCCTTTCAAGGCGGCTCTTCTCGGTCAATCACGATGTCTATGGCTAGTGTAACATAGATTAGTATGATTGAATAGAGGTATATACAAGAAAAGGGGATACATGGTTATGCAGATCAACCATGTATCCCCTTTTTTATCTTGATCAAAGGAACTCATCTGTATCCTGAAAATACTTATTTTTCATCATTGGACATATGGGTTTTATCAAAAATGAGGAAAGCTAGAGATGTGATGATAGCCACTACAGTTGCAAGGCCCATGCCTTTGAGCTGTACAGGCCCTAAGACAATGGTGGCACCGGAAAGACCAGAAATCATGGTGACTGCTGTGAGGATGAGATTTCTAGACTTGGTATAATCTACCTGCTTTTCAATGAGCATACGGATACCTGATGCAGCAATGAATCCGAAAAGTAGGATACACACACCGCCCATGACAGGAGTCGGGATGGCGTGAATGAGGGCTGCGATTTTGCCGATGAAGGAGAAGAGGATGGCAAAGCAAGCAGCGCCGCCGATGACCCAGGTGCTGTAGACACCAGTCATGGCCATGACACCCATGTTTTCTCCATAGGTGGTATTAGGAGTAGAACCTACGCAGCCGGAAATCACATTGGAGAGGCCGTCAGCAAAGAGAGAACGATGAAGTCCAGGGTCTTTGATGAGATTTCTTCCTACAATATCACTGGTGACGAAAAGATGACCGATGTGTTCTGCCAGTACAACGAAAAGAGCGGGCAGAATCATCATGATAGCAGAGAAATTGAAATGAGGGGCATAGAAGGTAGGGAAAGCGAACCAGGGCATTTCTTCTACATGAGAGAAATCTACCACGCCCATGAAAACGGAAAGGATATATCCAGCAATGACACCGATGAGGATAGGAATGATGGAAATAAAACCGCGTCCCAAGACTGTTGCCAGGATAGTCACTACCAAAGTAAACATGGAAATGGTGATGGACGTAGCAGCTGACATGCCTTGGGGTTCACCGATAAAGCCAGACATAGTCATAGCCAAAGGTGCTAACTCGAGACCGATGATGGCAACGATAGCCCCCATGGCAGCTGGTGGAAATAGGACGTCGATCCAGTGGACGCCGATTTTCTTCACCAAGAGTGCCAGAATCATAAAGCACAGACCAAAGGCGATGAAGCCTCCTTGGGCATCGGCGTAAGTCATTCCGGCGGTAGCAGTGACTGCAAGGACTGGGGAAATGAAAGCAAAGGAGGAACCTAAGTAAGCAGGAAGTTTCCATTTGCAAATGGTGAG
>DJPC01000078.1:208-397 GCA_002439665.1 Dialister sp. UBA6422 | reverse complement strand
ATGCTGCAGCGCCAGGGGGATGGTGGGTAGAAGGGGAAGCCTTTCCTCCACTTCGATGATTCGTTTACTCATATGTTCTCCTTTTTGCGTATCGTCACATAGGGGATTTTGCTAGAGGGTGTCCGTATGCTTCTCAGAAACTTGAGAAACTGGTGTAACCTGTAGCAGGGAAGTCATTCCTATGGGACA
>DJPC01000078.1:0-166 GCA_002439665.1 Dialister sp. UBA6422 | reverse complement strand
GATAATAAGAGGCTCTCTAAAAAAGGAGGCTTCAGTCGTACTGAAGATCCTCCTTCCTGAGATACCAAATGTAAATTTGACCGATATTATTTTATTCTTTTCTTTAGGAAAATGCAATAGGGAAAGCAGTGCGTAGTGGTGGTGGCGTTGTCAATGATAATTTCTT
>DJPC01000128.1:3659-6478 GCA_002439665.1 Dialister sp. UBA6422 | reverse complement strand
TGCTTACTGGCTCAAATCCTTAACTTAATAGCATTAGGGCATTAGGGGATGTATTTCCTAGTTACCAGTCTACCAGTCACTCTTTTGCTTATATTTTCTTTGCTGCTTCTACCAATTTATTTTCATGGCTACTGCCAGGGAACCACTGGATGCGCAGGGGAATATGGAATGTCTTTTCAAAATCTTTGACCAAATGAGCAATGGCGTGAGCAGGAACATCAAAATTTTCTCTATCTGTATAGATACGAAGATCCATGACTTCATTATGGAGAGACGTACATACTAGACGGGTGATGCAATGTTCCTGGCTTTCATCGAGTCCTTCTGCCATGGCTAGAAATAGGGACAGCTGGCGCACTTGTCGCATTTGGGCAGCGGTTAAGATATGGGCTTGTCCATTGGCTTTCAAATATTTTCCAGAATACCCATGGTGGAAAGCACAAATCAAGGAGCACATGATCTGTTCACTATGAGACCAGCCGAAGATGTGAGCATTGGCTGTCATATAGGCACTGTGGCGGGCGTGGCTGTAGTAATTGACAAGATTTCCTACATCATGGAGAAGTCCTGCAGCAGCTAGAATTTTTCGCATCCGATCATCTAGGTGATGGAGTTTCTTCCATTGATCGAACATGGTAAGAGCCATGGCAGTTACATAGTGGGTATGGAAGGTGTATTCCATAGGCAGTGTATCCAAATAATTCTTTACAGAATTCCATAGCATATGGGATTTTTTCTTTCCCTGGGGGTCATAGATGGGGTCATAATAATGGAAAAAGAGCCCTTCTCGAAGACCGCAACCTGAAATGGTGAGGTAGGAAGCTTTGGCCTTTCGTACAATGCCTTCTACGACTAAAGCACCAGCAATAATGATATCGGCACGTTCACTGGAAAGGCCGTTGATTTTTTGTCTCTCTTCATAGGTTTTACCGATGATCATTTTCACCACTTCTAGTAGATTTTCTACAGGAAATTGGTAATTATGCAGTTTTGGTAAGGGATAATTGGAGGCTCTTTGGTGGATTTTAGCTAGGTTTCGCACCGTTCCTCCCACGCCAATGACAGGAATGGGGTAGTCAGGGAACCAGGAGATTTTATCCAATATCCCTTGGATGAAATTTTTCATACTAGCAATTTTAGACGGGGGCACATTTCTTGAAGATTGATACATATCTGTGAGTGTCACAGCGCCTATAGGAATGCTTATGGAATGGAGTCTCTTTTTATCCCGTACCAATGTGATTTCTACACTGGCGCCGCCTAAGTCGAAGAGAAGGAAATCTTTTTGATCAATGGTATGAATGACACCGGAAAATCCCAAAGCTGCTTCTGCCTTTCCGCTAATGATGGTCATCGGGATACCGGTACTCATACGCACTCTTTTCAAGAAAGAAGCACCGTTTACGGCATTTCTTACGGCAGCTGTCGCTACAGCCAGTACTTTTTTGATGTGCTGCACATCAATGATATGGGCGTATACGGCTAAACATTTAAGTGCCCTTTGCTGAGCTTCTTCTGTGAGGAGGCGAGACGTCATGGTCATACCTTCTGCTAGACGAATGGATTTCTTTTCTTGGTAAATCAGTTTATAGGATCCGTGTTCTCCGATTTGCATGATAATAAAACGGATGGAGTTGGATCCCAGGTCAATTATGGCTATTCGTTCCATGCTATCTCCTTTTTTCTATAGTGGCATATAACCTATTTATATAGTATTGTACAACATCAAAAAAAGGAAAACAATTCTGACGGTAGACAGTGAACAGTGAACCGTAAACCGTGAACCGTAAACTGCCTACGGTCTACCATAAACCATTTGCTGCATGCAAAAAGTCCGCACGAAAAACAGACCCTAGGACTCTTGTATGGTTGACATACATAGAAATTCCTGATTTTCTTGCGGACTTCCTGAGAAGGGGAAATGAGTTTTCCCTCATATGTAATTGTGTACATTGTGAAGGGAAATCTTTCGATTTTCTTCACCCCGTTGAACGGCTGTGCCCAGCCGGAGCTCTTATAGTGACCTTTTCATCACCGGGAGGCAAGGAGCAGATCCTTCACCTGTCAGCGTTTTTGTATCGGCGCCGTGCGCTGACGGTTCGTATCATTTGCCTATTCTTATTATACTTGATACTATTATTTCATGCAAGTATTCTTTTTACGCATATATTATTTGACAGACAGTCAACAGAAGGCTGTATACAGTCAATCGTGAACCATGAACTATTTTAATTTACCTATGATATAATAATACATATCATGGAAATTATTTTTCTATTGATAGTTTTATCCTATGGGATACATACAATAAAGAACATGGAGTATATGATTTGATACAATGTACAACTATATTTTACCTATTCTTTACAGGTGTGTTGTAAGGTGGATGGTGTGCGGTTGTGGGAATTTATAGGAATAATAAGATCTCCCATTGCCAAAACCTATTTATACATGGTCATGCATGTAACAATCAATTATTAAAATCATATATGGGTATTGAATAGAAAAAGGAGGCGCTTTATGGCAGAACAAAAACCATTGGTCTATGGGATTATTCATATTGGCTCTTCCAGCTTGTCTATGCGTATCGTGGAATATACGAATATCAGCCAGGTGAAAGTCATAGAGTCGGTACGGAAGGATACTACGTTTGGGGAAGAGGTATTTAATCACAAACGATTGTCTTTTGCGTCGATTCGTAAATTATGTACCATGCTGAATGGATTGAAGCAGCTCTTGAATGATTATCAGATCAAGGTGTATGCAGTATATGCCACAGCGGTATTCCGAGAAGCAGACAATTGCCGGTCTATTTTGGA
>DJPC01000128.1:0-3583 GCA_002439665.1 Dialister sp. UBA6422 | reverse complement strand
TTCGCCTTGCAGTATCGATTCAAACAATATAATAGGGAGCAAGAGGAAAGATTGGGGAAAAATTTCCTCTTTGTAGATATTACCTCTGGTTGTGTGGGACTCACTGTTTGGGAGCATGGCAAGCTTTGCTATCAGCACAATGTCCATATCGGTACTCTTCGTCTTTTGGAAACCTTTAAATTGAATCAAAGGGATTCTAGGTATTTTCCAGAAGCACTGGCTGAATATATCCATGCCATTATGGAGCCATTGTGGCAATCCATTCGTAAGTTTTCCATTGATACAGTGATTTTATCAGGAAGAGAAGCGCGCATTGTAGCGTCCTTGCTTCATTTAGATATAGACCAGAAGGAAGTATTGGAAGTGAATTCTCAGGAATTTTATAGGTTCTATGAGGATTCTGGCAACTTATCTCCTTCTATGATTATGCAGAAATTCCACATCAATGAATCTTTGGCTAATACGGTAAGTCCTACTATTCACATATATAAGGAAATATTAGATAATGTGCCTGTCAAAAAAGTGGCCATGATGGGTATGACTTTCATTAAGGCTGTCTCTATTTTCTATGGTGTCAAAAAGACAAGGGATCCTGCCTTGGCTTATATGAGAGCCCAAAATCTAGAACTTACCCGTTCTATTGCCTCTTCGTTTTATTATGAACCGGCCCATGCCAAAGCCATGGAACTCTATAGCAATAGCATTATTCGTGCTTTTGATTTGAAAAATGGACTCAATGAACGAGATGAATTCTTGCTCCGCATGGCGATCATTTTGTATCAAGTTGGAAAATATGTCAACCTTTTAGGATCCTCTAGTCATGCTTGGGATATGATTCGCGGCACTGATATTTTTGGGATTTCTGATAAAGAAAAAGATATTGTGGCCTGCATTGTGTACTATGACCACAAAGGATTCCCCAGTGATAAGGAAGAGCCTTTTAGAATTTTATCAGAAGAATCCAAAATGACCGCCTTAAAGCTCATTGCTATTTTCCGTCTGGTGCGTGCTATGGATATGTCTAGAAAACAAAAGTTTAAAGATGTATCAGCCCGTATCACCAGTGATGCTTTATATATTGAATACGATAGTGAAGAAGATACAGCTTTGGAAACTTGGCTTTTTGATAAAGAAAAAGAATTTTTTGAAAATGTCTTTGGTTTGGAAGCCAAATTGGAGCGGAGGTAACTATGGACATAGATGTAAAAAATCATCGATATTATCTGAATCGTGAGTTGTCATGGCTCCAGTTTAATTTGAGAGTATTGCAAGAGGCGGTGGATCCCAATAATCCATTATTGGAGAAATTGAAATTTCTAGCCATTACCAGCTCTAACTTGGATGAATTTTTCATGATTCGTGTGGCAGGGCTCAAACATCAGAAAGAAAATGGGATCACCAGGCGAGACATTGCCCATATGACCCCTTCTGAACAGTTGGAAAATATTTCTGATACGTGTCAAAAATTGGTGGCCCGTCAATATCGGTATCTCAAAATAATTCTGAAAGAATTAGAGACGGAAGGATTGTATTTTATTCATCCGGAAGAGGCCACAGAAGAACAGAAAAAATGGCTAGATACTTATTTTGAACGTCAGATTTTCCCGGTTATTACCCCTATGGCAGTGGATTCTTCTCATCCATTTCCTTTCCTGGCGTCTAAAAGTTTGAATTTGGCACTGCTATTGGAACGCAATGAAAGAGATATGTCTGTGGACGAAGAAAATGATATTGATGTGAAGACGGCTATTGTGCCAGTTCCATCAGTCCTTCCTAGAATCATTCGTCTCCCGGATGCGAAAGGAACCAATGGTCGACATGATTTCGTTTTACTAGAACAGGTGATCCGCTATTTTGCATCTCGTCTCTTTATTGGATATGATTTGCTAGAAGCCCATCCGTTCCGTATTACGAGAGATGCGGACCTATACATCGATGAAGAAGATGCCCAGGACTTGGTTGTAGAAGTGGAAAAACAGCTGAAGAAAAGGCAGCGCGGGGAAGCCGTCCGCATTGAGTTTGAACAAGGAGCCAGCCGTTTTATGCGACGCTTCATGACCCAAGAAATGAATCTGGGCAAGGAAGATATGTATGAAATCGATGGCCCTCTGGATGTCACCATGTTCTTTGGCTTCTGTGGTATCAAAGGCTATGACAATCTGCGCTATCCAGAAGCCCATCCACATCGTCCATGGTCTATGATTCAATTGGAAAAAGATAGCCATAGAAATATTTTTGATATGATTCGTGAGAAGGATTTATTGGTTCATCTTCCCTATGAATCTTTTGAGGATTCAGTGGTCAATTTTGTGGCATCTGCCGCAGCAGATCCTGATGTATTGGCTATTAAACAGACCCTCTATCGAGTTAGTTCTTCTAGTCCTATCATTCAAGCTTTGGAAAAAGCAGCCCAAAATGGAAAACAAGTCACGGTTCTGATGGAAGTTAAAGCTCGCTTTGATGAAGCCAATAATATTCTCATGGCTCGCCGATTGGAAAAAGCGGGAGCTCACGTCATTTATGGCTTGGTGGGGCTCAAAACTCATTCCAAATGTACTATGGTCATCCGGCGGGAAAATGATGGGATTCGGCGGTATGTTCACGTGGCTACAGGAAACTATAATGCTTCCACAGCCAAGTTATACACAGACCTTGGTATTTTCACCTGCAATGACCGGTTTGGTAGTGATGCCTCTGCATTCTTTAACCTCCTTTCTGGCTATTCAGACCCTCCGATTTGGGATTCCTTCATTGTGGCACCTATCAATCTTCGTCAGCGCTGCATGGAACTCATTGATCGGGAAATCCATTTTGCTAAACAGGGAGAAGCTGCGCATATGGTGGCGAAAATGAATTCCCTGCTGGATAAAGAAATCATTGCCAAATTGTATGAAGCCTCTCAGGCGGGTGTCAAAATCGAACTCATTGTTCGAGGCATTTGCGTCTTGATTCCTGGCATTCCTGGAGTCAGTGATAATATTACGGTAAGAAGCCTAGTGGGACGGTTCTTGGAACATAGCCGCGTATTCTGGTTTGCCAATGGAGGCCGTGAAGAATTATATATCGGTAGTGCCGACTGGATGCCTAGAAATCTCAATGATCGCGTAGAACTCATGATTCCAGTCAAAGATCCAGATTTGTGCCAGAGACTTAAGAGAATGGTCACCTTGGAACTCGAAGACAATCAGAAAGCCCATATCATGCATTCTGATGGTTCTTGGACCAAGACCATTGCACCAGAACATCAAATCAGTGCCCAGGCTGAATTCCAAAGATTAGCTGAAAAACGGGATAGAGATGTGGAAATGACATTGGCTCAAAAAATGGAACCTTATGTCCCTGTTTTAGGAAAAAGATAATAGAAGGGATACTGGCTTATGATTGGGGAATCGCCAAAAGCCAGGATTTTAAGTATTTTCTTTTTAGTCATGAAATAATATATAACTGAATATATAGTGCTACATCCATCGCTTTTCTTTGTTCGTAGAAGCGATATAGATAAAAGCCTGCTCTTTCTATATCTATGGGAAAGAGCAGGCTTTTATGATGGATAGATAGTACAGTGGATTCTATGATTTTGTCT